>NZ_AEVT01000013.1 GCF_000189275.1 Vibrio sinaloensis DSM 21326
ACAGCAACAATGAGATTGTGGGTCCGCAAAGGATAACGATAATAAGCAATGATAACAAAAAAAATTTAGAAAGAATATTAACTTTCATCAATTTTTTGCGTTAATAGTTGAATCCTTCAACTAAATTTTAGTTTTAGGCCCAGGTATTGGAAGTGAGAGAGTCGTATGAGTAATAAAGCGGGTTTAGTACACAGCTTACGCGATGGACAAAAGTACATGGATACTTGGCCAATGCGTAAAGAGCTCAATTTACTGTTTCCAGAGCAGCGCATCATCAAAGCAACGCGTTTTGGCGTTAAGGTTATGCCTGCCATCGCTGCGATCAGCGTGCTCACCCAGATGGCGTTCAATAACTACAATGCAATGCCGCAAGCCGTGATTATCGCGTTGTTTGCGATAAGTATGCCGATTCAAGGGATGTGGTGGTTAGGCAATCGTTCCAATACACAGTTGCCGCCAGCATTAGCAGGCTGGTATAGAGAGATCCACCAGAAAATTGTCGAAAGTGGTTGTGCGTTAGAGCCAATGAAATCACGCCCTCGTTATAAAGAGCTTGCGCAGATCTTAAATCGTGCCTTTCGTCAGCTAGATAAAAGCGCCTTGGAGCGTTGGTTCTAAAAAACAATCGCATACGGGAGCACTTTGTTCCCGTTTATCTGTGCCGTATCGGATCTCTTCTCGCGAGAGGTCAGGGGACAGGTTGTTCACTCCTTTTTATTCCATAAATGGTGTTTCGTTGTTCCTGCTGGAACGGTTAACTCGACAACTTCCATCTTTTCAAATAAAAAACGCCCACCAAAGTGAGCGCTTTTTACTATTTGTTATGTCTCAACATTAGTTGAACATAGCGATTGCGTCAGCTGGGTCTACGTATTCTAGATCGAAGCTTTCTGCTACTTCTTTACAGGTAACTTTACCGTGAATAACGTTTAGACCTTCTAGGAAACCTTTGTCGTCTAGAAGCGCTTCGCGATAGCCCTTGTTCGCTAGCTTAACAATGTAAGGTAATGTTGCATTGTTCAGTGCAAAAGTAGAGGTACGAGCAACCGCGCCTGGCATGTTCGCTACACAGTAGTGAACTACATCATCTACGATGTAGGTTGGTTCTGCGTGTGTTGTCGCGTGTGAAGTCTCAAAACAGCCGCCTTGGTCGATTGCAACGTCAACCACTGCCGCGCCCGGTTTCATCTTAGCGATGTGCTCTTTGGTTACCAGTTTAGGTGCTGCTGCGCCTGGGATTAGAACTGCGCCGATGACTAGGTCTGCTTCTAGAACATGCTTCTCAATAGCGTCTTCTGTAGAGTAAACCACTTTTGCGCGACCTTGGAACTCTTCGTCTAGGCGACGTAGAGTATCAACGTTACGGTCTAGGATGGTTACGTCCGCACGCAGGCCAACTGCCATACGAGCCGCATTCGCGCCAACAACGCCGCCGCCAACAACGACAACTTTCGCTGGCTCAACACCTGGAACGCCGCCAAGCAGAAGGCCACGGCCACCGTGAGATTTCTCTAGAGTTTGTGCACCTGCTTGAATAGACATGCGACCTGCAACCTCAGACATTGGCGCAAGTAGTGGCAAGCGACCCATATTATCTGTTACAGTCTCATATGCTATGCAGACAGCTTTGCTCTTGATTAGCTCATCAGTTTGTGGAAAATCTGGTGCTAGGTGCAAATATGTAAATAAAATTTGCCCTTCTCGAAGCATTGCGCGCTCGACAGCTTGAGGTTCTTTAACCTTTACAATCATTTCTGCTTGCGCGAAAACGTCGGCAGCAGTAGGAAGAATGGATGCGCCTACAGCGATGTAATCATCGTCTGAAAAACCGATGCCTGAACCGGCATTAGTTTCAACAAAAACTTGGTGACCTTGAGACACAAGCTCGCGAACGCTCGCTGGGATCATGCCAACACGGTATTCGTGGTTTTTGATTTCCTTAGGTACGCCAATGATCATCCTGAATCCTCATTTTATATTGGTTGTGTAAACTATAGTGGTTGTATTAACTGTATGTAGGGTAATTCTGTCGAATTAATATCTAGTATAGATATGATTGAATAAAATTTGATACTGAATATTAAAAAGTTGTAGTATATTTTTTTGCAAGGAAGTAATAAGGTGGAATAAAAAATGGCAGACAACAATAAAAAGCCGTCCAAGGATCTAGACCGCATTGACCGCAACATTCTTAATGAGTTGCAAAAAGACGGTCGAATTTCGAATGTAGAGCTCTCTAAGCGTGTGGGCCTTTCTCCGACACCGTGTTTGGAGCGTGTGCGTCGTTTAGAGCGTCAAGGTTACATTACGGGTTATACAGCGTTGTTAAACCCTCAGTATCTAGATGCGTCTCTATTGGTATTTGTTGAAATTACGTTAAATCGTGGTGCGCCAGATGTGTTTGAACAGTTCAATACGGCTGTTCAGAAGCTAGATGATATTCAAGAGTGTCATCTGGTATCAGGGGATTTCGATTACCTATTGAAAACGCGCGTATCGGATATGAGTGCTTACCGTAAGCTATTGGGTGATACTCTGCTACGTCTTCCAGGTGTGAATGACACTCGTACCTACGTGGTTATGGAAGAAGTGAAGCAAACCAATCAGCTGGTTATCAAAACTCGCTAATTGGTGAAATACCTTTCGATATTCTGACTTTAGGGAATTGGGTTTTAAGCCCTGATATGGTTAAATCGATAGTCCGAGCAGCCTTGTTGCTCGGACTATTTTTTTTCTTACCGATTCGCGTTTGTTTAGTCGGTTTCTTCTATAGATAAGTTGGTTATGTTCAAAGAGAACAAAAATAAAGTCGAAACAATAATCAAAACCGGGGAAGAGGTTCAACCTTCTCGCCTGACAGGTCCACAACGTCTAAAAGAGTGCAGTCTAATTGTGATTGTGCTGCTCTCTATATTGGTGTCCGTCGCATTAATGACATACAGCCCTGCAGATCCATCTTGGTCTCAAACTGCCTGGGGTGGAGAGATCGACAATGCCGGTGGTTTGGTCGGTGCTTGGTTCGCAGATACCTTATTTTTCACGTTTGGCTCTTTGGCATACCCGATCCCATTCATCATTACCGTCACTGCGTGGGTCATGCTACGTAAGCGTGATGAAGATGATCCTATTGATTTGATGCTTTGGGGAACTCGACTTTTAGGCTTAACTATCTTGATTCTGACAAGTTGTGGCTTAGCAGACATCAACTTCGATGATATTTGGTTCTTTTCATCGGGCGGCGTGATTGGGGATGTTCTAACGAGTTTAGCTTTGCCGACTCTGAATGTTCTGGGTACTACGTTAGTGCTTTTGTTCCTATGGGGCGCAGGTTTAACTCTACTTACCGGTATTTCTTGGCTAACTATCGTCGATTGGTTGGGTGACAGGACGATAGCTGGGTTCACCAAACTACTGAATCGCCTTCGAGGTGAACGCGAAGAGGTGTTAGAGCCTCAGTTAAATGCGGCAAAATATGCGGAACCGACTGCACCTATCAAACAGAGCGAGCCAGAGTATGACACGCAGCCTGATGTGGCTGTTCAGCATGATGCTCAAGCTGCCGAGAAAAAGCGTTTTAACATTCATATGCCAGAGCCGCGCCAAGAGCCGGTGTTTAATGAGCCTCCAGTTGTGGAAGAGCCTGCGCCAATGGTTGTTGAACCTGAGCCAGTTATTGAGCCTACTTATCATCAACCTGTTCAACCAGTTGAGCCAGCGGTTGAAGTTTCTCAGCCAGTGCAGGTTGAATCGCAACCAGAGCGAACTCGCCAATTGGGTGCAACGATTGAAGAGCTTGAAGAGGCTGCTCAAAGAGAAGATGATTTCGCACCAACAGCAGGTCAATACAGTCCAGACGCCTACCAGTCTGCGCCTGAAGCTCAGGAAGCGATGCCATTGCCAGAAGAGTCGTCGATGCCATGGAATACGTTGGAGGAGGCTGTTGATGATAGAGAAGTCACCCAACCGGTTATCAGTTCTCACGAACTGGAACAGATTGTTGAGCAGGTTGAACCTGAACCAAAACATCAAGAGCCCGTGATTTCAAGCTTTGATGTTGCTGAAGATAGTGAGCCTCAAACACCTTACATGCCACCAGTCGACGCACAACCGCACGCAGTTGAGATTGAAGAGGTGACTCATGATGACCAAGATGTCGCTGCATTCCAAAATATTGTTGCCGATGCGCAAGCGAAAGTGGTAGCTCAGCAAAATCCATTCTTAGTTCAGCGAGAGCAAAACTTGCCGAAGCCAGCAGAGCCAATGCCTACGCTAGAGCTGCTTTATCACCCCGAGAAGCGAGACAACTTTATTGATCGTGATGCACTTGAGGAGATCGCACGCCTAGTTGAAGCAAAACTGGCGGATTATAAGATCAAAGCTGAAGTGGTGGATATTTTCCCAGGTCCAGTGATTACTCGTTTTGAGCTGGACTTGGCTCCGGGCGTTAAAGTAAGCCGTATTTCTGGCCTATCCATGGACTTGGCGCGTTCGCTATCTGCGATGGCGGTGCGAGTCGTGGAAGTGATTCCGGGCAAACCTTATGTTGGCTTAGAGCTGCCAAACATGAGCCGTCAAACGGTGTTCTTCTCTGATGTGGTCGGCAGTCAGCAATTCATTGAGGCAAAATCTCCGACAACGGTTGTGCTTGGTCAAGATATCGCTGGTGAAGCAGTGGTCGCAGATCTATCGAAAATGCCGCATGTACTTGTTGCGGGTACAACGGGTTCAGGTAAATCCGTCGGTGTGAACGTGATGATTCTGAGTATGCTTTACAAAGCAACACCAGAAGATGTTCGCTTCATTATGATTGACCCGAAAATGCTCGAACTATCGGTCTATGAAGGTATTCCACATCTATTGTCGGAAGTGGTTACTGATATGAAGGATGCCTCCAATGCTCTACGTTGGTGTGTGGGAGAGATGGAGCGTCGTTATAAGCTAATGTCAGCACTGGGTGTACGAAACATTAAAGGTTTTAACGATAAGTTGAAGATGGCGGCTGACGCAGGCCACCCAATCCATGATCCTCTCTGGCAGCCGGGAGATAACATGGATGAGTTGCCACCGCTGCTTGAAAAACTGCCATACATTGTGGTGATTGTTGATGAGTTTGCTGACCTAATGATGGTCGTGGGCAAGAAAGTGGAAGAGTTGATTGCTCGACTGGCACAGAAAGCGCGTGCAGCCGGTATTCACTTGATTCTTGCGACTCAACGTCCATCTGTTGATGTTATCACCGGTTTGATCAAGGCTAACATTCCGACTCGTGTTGCGTTTACGGTATCAACCAAAACGGACTCTCGTACCATTCTTGACCAAGGTGGCGCCGAGTCGTTGCTTGGTATGGGTGACATGCTGTATCTACCGCCGGGCTCTAGTCATACAGTACGTGTTCACGGTGCGTTTGCATCAGACGATGATGTCCATGCTGTAGTGAACAACTGGAAAGCGCGCGGTAAACCAAACTATATCGAAGAGATCACCAATGGTGATCAGGGGCCAGAAGCGCTACTGCCAGGTGAGAAGCCTGAAGGTGACGAAGACATGGATCCACTGTTCGATCAGGTTGTGGAGCACGTGGTGCAGTCGCGTCGTGGTTCTGTTTCAGGTGTTCAGCGTCGCTTTAAGATTGGCTACAACCGAGCGGCTCGCATTGTTGAGCAGTTAGAGGCGCAAGGTATCGTCAGTGCTCCGGGGCACAATGGTAACCGTGAAGTACTTGCACCAGCACCAGGGCGTGAGATGAACTAACGCGATTGCTCGGGTTTGAAAACGTAAAAAAGGGTTGACGTATCACGTCAACCCTTTTTTATTGCGACTATTAATTAGTGGCGTTTGTTTTTAGCAAACTGAGCGATGACCACGATGGTTAACGCCACTAAGTTTCCGGCAAAGATAACCACAAGCCACTGCGGCATAGAAAGCGTCATAAACTGCCATACGACTTTACTGCAATCACCATAGGCTTCGAACAGCCAAGGTGCCCATTGATTCAGCGGAGCCCAATCAGGGAAAGTCACGAATAAGTCACAAGTCGCAAAGGGGGATGGGTTGAACTGATAATCGACGTGCTGCATCGATAGAGCCAAACCTTTGTAAGCACTTGCCCCCCATGCTGCCAAGCCTAACCAACGAACAACTGGATTGTTTGGTGCAATGAGGCCGATGAGCGCAGCTCCTCCAACGCCAAACATAGCGACGCGTTCGTAAATACACATCACACACGGTGACAGCATCATGACGTGTTGGAAGAATAACGCGCAAGCTTCGAAGAAAATGACAAAGGCAAGCAGAAGAAACCAAGACAGGCGACCTTGGGAGAAAGATTTAATCGCTGAAAGTATGTACACAGAGAGGTCCTGTAATAATAAAAAAGCTCTGACTAATCAGAGCTTTTTATCGTGGAAAAGTTTCAGTAGCAACAAAAACTTTTTAAAAAATGGCTTAGTGACCACCAGATACGGCGTGGATCACTTCCCCCGTGTGAGGGGCAATCCAGCCTGCATCGTAGAACCAGGCCGTCATCGGCTCAACAAAGAAGATGATGCCTGCAAGGCCGACTAAAGCAAGTACGATGGTGTATGGCAATGCCATGATAACCATGCGCCCATAAGACAAACGAATAAGTGGCGCCAGTGCCGAAGTCAGTAGGAACAAGAAGGCCGCTTGTCCGTTTGGTGTTGCAACGGATGGTAGGTTCGTACCTGTGTTGATTGCTACCGCGAGCAGGTCAAATTGGTCACGGGTGATGATGCCTTCAACCAGTGCAGTCTTCACTTCATTGATGTATACGGTACCAACGAACACGTTATCAGATACCATAGAAAGCACACCGTTTGCTATGTAGAACAGCGCAAGCTGCGTGCCTTTATCTTCAACGTGAAGCACCGCATCGATCACTGGTTTAAACAGCTCTTGGTCAATGATGACAGCAACGACAGCAAAGAAAACGGCCAGAAGGGCGGTGAAGGGTAGAGCTTCTTCAAACGCTTTGCCCATTGAGTGTTCTTCGATGACACCCGTAAATGCGGTTGCGAGAATGATAACAGATAGACCAATTAGACCCACGGCAGCAAGGTGCAGAGCGAGACCGACAATCAGCCACACCGCGATGAAACCTTGTACCCACAGCTTGGCAACGTCTTGCTTTGTGCGTGTTTTGCGCTCTTCGCGATCGAAATCAACTAAGATCTGACGAACGTTATCAGGTAGGCGCGCGCCGTAACCACAAATCTTAAGTTTTTCTACCAATACGCAGGTAATTAGGCCACATATGAAAACCGGAGCCGTAACTGGCAACATGCGGATGATGAACTCACCAAATAACCAGTCTGCTTGGTCTGCAATGATCAGGTTTTGAGGTTCTCCCACCATGGTCATTACGCCACCAAGCGCGGTACCTACACCCGCATGCATAAGCAGAGAGCGTAAGAATGCACGGTAGTTTTCTAAGTCATCACGAGTAAGCTCTGATAAGTGGTCATCTTGAGTATGATCGTGTGTTGCACTTGTACCTTGGCCTGATGCTACCTTGTGGTAAATCGCGTAGAAACCTACGGCCACACTGATCACTACGGCAATCACTGTTAGTGCGTCTAGGAATGCGGATAGAAACGCTGCCGCGAAACAGAACGCAACAGAAAGCATGCTCTTTGAGCGAATACCCAACAGTATCTTAGTAAAGATGAACAGCAGAAGCTGCTTCATGAAATAGATACCAGCAACCATAAAGACAAGTAGCAGTAGAACTTCAATGTTGGCTACCAGTTCGTGTTTTACTTGCTCGGGGCTCGTCATACCGATGGCAATAGCTTCAATCGCAAGTAAGCCGCCGGGTTGAAGAGGGTAGCACTTTAACGCCATTGCGAGCGTGAAGATAAATTCAGCGACGAGTAACCAACCTGCTACAAATGGGTCGACTAAGAAGAAAACCAATGGGTTGATGATAAGAAAAGAAATGATGGCAACTTTGTACCAATCTGGGGCTTTACCAAGAAAGTTCTTAATAAACGCATTTCCGAGTGACATCGGCATGATCGTAATACTCTTAAATGTTGTTATGAATAGACACTGCGCGTGCTTGTATCCATAAATCGGAGAAAACCCAATGTACGCCGTTTTTCTTGCCTAAGAACGGCTTCTATTGCAATTTGGGGAAACAAACCCGATCCAACAGTGACTTAGAAAAATAACATCAACAATTTTGAGATGTGATCTTGCCAAGTCACTCCCTGAGAAAGACAAGCACTCCTTACTTTGGCCGCCACTCTACTCTTAGATAGAATTTAGTCAATGGTTAACTTGAAACTGATAATTGTATTAACAGAGTTTTGTCAAAAAACGCGATCAAAGTGGCGTAAACATAGCATAAGAGTTGTTAAAAACAATCCTTAGTGGCAGTAAGACGTTCAAATGTGAGAATAAGAAAGAATATGTGATTATATTGAATGAAAATTGAGGATTATTAATGCAAATTTTCAATCTTAGATTTTGAATCTGAAGCCAGTTATATCGGGCGCTTCGCAATGTTACAATTTTATTAAAGTTAGAAATAAGTCGCTTTTTGTTAGTTGGTATTATTCACTTTAGCTGACCATCAATTAGAGTAATTGCTTTACTCAAGTTTGAGACGAAGATTACGTTGCGGCGGTTTCCGATAAGCAAAAACTAGTGGTATGATGAGTTTCTATCAGACCCATAAGAATACATACTGGATAATACATAGATGGTCATAAAGGCAAAGAGCCCAGCGGGTTTCGCGGAGAAATACATCATCGAGAGTATTTGGAAAGGCCGCTTCCCTCCAGGCTCAATTTTACCTGCAGAACGCGAGCTCTCCGAACTTATTGGTGTTACCCGCACCACATTACGTGAAGTGTTACAAAGACTAGCCCGTGATGGTTGGTTAACAATCCAACATGGTAAGCCAACTCGTGTAAACCAGTTCATGGAAACATCAGGTTTGCATATTCTTGATACCTTGATGACACTTGACGCAGATAACGCGACCTCTATCGTTGAGGATCTGCTGGCTGCACGTACCAATATCAGCCCAATCTTTATGCGTTATGCTTTCAAAGCAAATAAAGAGAACTCCGAGAAAACAATCAGCTCTGTGATTGAGTCTTGTGAGTCCTTGATGGCCGCTGAATCTTGGGATGCGTTCATGCAGTCCTCTCCATATGCGGAAAAGATTCAACAGCACATCAAAGACGACGGTGAGAAGGACGAAGCAGTACGCCAAGCGACACTCATCGCAAAAACGTTCAATTTCTACGATTACATGCTGTTCCAACGTCTAGCTTTCCATTCTGGCAACCAGATCTACGGCTTGATCTTTAACGGTTTGAAAAAACTGTACGACCGCGTAGGTAGCTACTATTTCTCGAGCCCAGAAGCTCGCAATCTTGCGTTGGCTTTCTACCGTGAACTGTTGGATGTATGTGAGTCGGGTGACCGCGACCGTATCCTAGTTGTGGTTCGTAACTATGGTATGGAAAGTGCGCAAATATGGAATAAGATGAAGCTCACTTTACCGACCAACTTTACTGAAGACGATTGCTAATTCGCTTTCAGCAATAAAAAACCGCCATATTTGGCGGTTTTTTTGTTACTAAGCGAGTTAACAATCTGCACACTCTTCTTCGTTGCCCCCGGCCTCTTTAAACCAAAGGGTCAAGTGTGCTTTTAGATCTTTGAGCTCGTCAGGGCCGATCAGCGCTAAGCCAAGATCCTCTGCACGAGTGATGTCGTTGTGGCGTAATGGACGGAAGCTGACTAACATTGCTCTCGCTTGCAATCCGCCGAGCAAGTCGCGTAAAGATTCCAGCTTATATAGCGTGTCGTCCCCGTCATCTCGCATTCCCTTAGTCTTACATTCAATGATGTGCAGCTTATTGTTGACCACTGACGCCACATCAAGCTCGTTACGAACCTCTCGTTCACCAAGCTGGCGGTATACCTGAACGTTGAGAGAGTGATCTTGGATAGTCGGCATATCTTGCTGTATTTGGCGTACCGTACTGTGAACTAAGGTCTCAAGCCACTCGCCATTTGAAAAACGACGAGCGTCTTCGTTGGCAAACGTCAAGACTCCGTTTTCGTAGGTCGCAATCTCAGCTTCTACCAAGTCACTCAGCAACATGTTGAGTTCGCGATACCCTTGCTGTTTCTCAGACAACTCGACATCTAGCTTTTGCTCTTTGCGACAAGTCGTTGCGAGGTAGTTGAGGGTGGCGAGTCCTGGCCCTAATTCAAGCGCATTACTTGCCCAGCGCTCTCCCAGTTCATACAGCTTCTGGTCTAATTGCGGAGGCAGTTCTTGCTCATTGAATTCACCTCTTGCGCCAAAGATAGTGAGGTAGTCATCAATGGTAATCCGATCTTGTACTTGGGTGTCTTCTTTTCCGTCAGGGTAGAGCCAGCATAGGCGATCGCTATTGGGCTCGACGACAAAAATAGGCCAGTGATAAGTGCGGAATATTTCATAAACAGACAACAAACGGTGACGCAGACCACAGCTAGCGTTGAGCTTGACTTCTTCATTGCGCGCTTTCAAATCTTGGGCGAGTATGGTCACCGCCTGCTTAATCTGAGAGGTGTTGGCAACATTGGGAATCTCGAAAAACTCTGACGTAATTTGGCGTTTCTCAAGTACGCTATGCAGTCGCAAGTACATCTCTTCTTGTGCTTTAACTCCAATGAATACGATGTGGTTACTGATAGTACGATTATCGAGTAACGGAGTGACCAACCGAATTGGGTCTTGGTCGATGATGCCAACATGTACTGCCATAAAATTTCCTTGTGCATGGCTTGCAAAAAGGGAAGCGAAAAAGGAGCAAGCCTATTAACCATATGATGACACGGGATATAAAAAACAAGGGCGACTAACAAAATTAGTCGCCCTTGGTGTCACTCCGATCAATTTATAGCTTGAATTGGTGGACTAAATCCCCTTGTTGATTAGCAAGCTGAGTCAGGTCACTACTGGTCTGCGCGATCTCTTCCATCGCCTGATAACTTTGTTCAGCAATCAGGTTTATTTCTTCAATGTTGCGCGCAATATCGCTTGAGGTTTCGCTTTGCTCAGCGGCAGCTTGAGAAATCTGGCCGCTCATTTGGCTAATCTCTAAGATTAGGGCTTGAATCTCTTCCATCGCGCTGTTGGCGTTAGAGGCTTGTTCCACAGACTGCTCCATATCATCCATACAACTTTGAATAACTTTGTTTGCAGATGTGGAGCTGGTTTGCAAGTTACTGATCATATTTTCAATTTCAGAGGTCGACTCTGTGGTTCGTTGAGCCAGTACACGTACTTCATCGGCGACCACGGCAAAACCTCGGCCTTGCTCACCTGCACGCGCAGCTTCGATAGCTGCATTTAAAGCAAGCAGATTCGTTTGTTCAGCAATGTTGCGAATGACATCGAGTATCGAGCCGATTTGGCTACTCATATCTTGCAGGTCTTTTACTGCGTCTACCGACTGAGTTAAACGGCTCTCAAGTTGGTTGATGGTCGTAATGTTGTTGCTCATAATTTGACGACCAGATTCGGAGGCACCTTCGACACGCTCGACCATCTGTTGTGAACTTTGCGCGCTCTGTGCAACCTCTTGAACTGAGTGAGACATCTCTGTCATCGCCGTCGCTACCGTTGCCGTCTGCTCACGTTGCTGGCTCAATTGGCTTTGCGCCTTCGTAGAAGTCGACTGGTTGGTGTTAGCTGTCGAGGTGAGGTTGTCCGAAGCGTCATTTAGCTTCACTAAGATATTGTGTAAGCTGTCGGCCAAAGTGTTGATATGACCGCTAACACGACTGAATTCGTTGTCGTAACGAATGTCGATGCGTTTAGTCATGTCGCCATTGGTCAAGTGCTCGAGTGTTTTTAGGATTCGTGTTAGTGGCTCGCGCACACTATGAGCAATGTGATAGCCAACCCCGATGGCGAGGATAATAACAATGGCGCTTATCACAACAGAACGAATCACACCCTGTTCGTACACTTCTCCAGCTTCTAGTAGAGAAGCGTGAAGCCCATCTTGAGCAACTTGACTAAACGAGTTCAATACCGCCATTGTGGCATCGACTTCTTGAGTCAGATTAGCAATGTTGGCATACAGAGCATCTTTCGCTAATAGGTAAGACGCATGCTGGTCGAGAACGCCGCCTTTCTTACCCACATCAGTAGTAAATTGCTGCACTGATTCGTCAAACACCTTTTTGATTTCGGGCATTTGAGTGGTGAGACCACGGTATGCGTAGTTAAGGTGTGTGACTGCCTTCTTGTTTTTAGCGACGGCTTTTTCTACGAGCGCCGTATCGCTACTCGCTAGTGCGTCAGAAGTGATTATCTCGGCATCTTTCAGCTTGATGAAGTAGCTTTTTGCCATCACCTTAACGGAAATGCTGCTTTGGTCATCAACATACTCCTTCATGCCAACGCTCAACTCGGAGTGCAAGCGCTGGAATTGTCGAGTCGACTTTTGCACTTTTTCTTGTGCCGCAAACATCTGACGGTAGTTTTCCATCGCTTCTTCTGCTTCAGTGAAGTAGCGATCTTCCATCTCTTTTAGTTGGGCAATGCTTTGCTCAAGCTCTGTATCAGTGGAGCTGGCGCTCTCTAGCTGAATTAATGCTTGAGCGTAATTTGATTTAGCGTCATCAAATTGCGCAGAAATTTCTGCCATTCGCTCAAAACTCTGCGTGGTTAAAAAGTCTTTAAAAAGTTTGTCCGCAGATAGCAGTGATACGCTGGTGTTGTTTGCCTGTGATACAAGTGGAAGCGATGTGTTTGAAACGCTTTCAAAGTTGGTGTGGATTTGTTGCATTCCTCGCATTGTCATTACGGTGGTAATAACAAAAGTGATTATGATCAATGCAAAGCCAGCATACATACGCCTGATTACTGAGCCCTTCATAGACCTCTCCCTAAATTATAGTTGTCTTAAAAAACTAACAAAAAGAGAGATATTTTATTGATAGTGAGACGCGCATTTTATGACGCACAATACAAAATTAGTTCATTGATAGTGACCGTATGGTGTTTATATTTAATGAACAATGTTTTTTATTGTGATTTCATGCGGCTTGGCGCATACTCGACAACTATAATTAATGTAAATGCCGACAGTGGAGAGCTTCATGGCTGAAGAAACCATTTTTAGTAAGATCATCCGTAAGGAAATTCCCGCAGATGTTGTTTATCAAGATGATCTTGTCACCGCTTTTCGTGATATTAACCCTCGTGCGCCAAGTCACATTTTGATCATCCCTAACAAGCTGATTCCAACCGTTAATGATGTCGCAGATGAAGATGAAGCTTTGATGGGGCGTATGTTTGTTGTGGCGCGCAAGTTAGCCAAAGAAGAAGGGATCGCAGAAGACGGTTACCGACTGATTGTTAACTGTAACTCATATGGCGGCCAAGAAGTTTATCATATCCACATGCATCTGGTTGGTGGTCGCCCGCTAGGTCCTATGCTAATGAGCTAACGATTTAAACGTCATGATGAGTCGTTGGTTGGGGAACTAATTTTTCCTTCCGGCGTCAGAGGCCAATATTCATAATTATTAAGTTACTGGAGTTCGAGGTGCGTAGACACGTTCAACTCGTATTCGTTGTAGTTAGTTCGACCATTCTTAGTGCATGCGCCAACCTTTCTGCGGGGAATCTTTTTAGCCACTACAGTGCGCAGAATCAGCAAGTGTATCAGGCGGTGAAATCCGGTCAGTATCAAGAGGCCGAAGAAGCCCTGCCTGATTTTGTTGCTGGTGATATCCTCGATAATTTCGAGAAGGGACGAGTGTATTTGCTCAACCAGCAGTATGAGCAAAGTAAAGCCGCGCTTACGTCGAGTGACGTTGCGGTTCGAGTGCAGCAGGACCAGGCGACCGTTTCAGTATCGGAAACAGCCACAAGTATTAGCTCGTTGGCGGTAAATGATAATTTGAGCACGTACCAGCCTGCGGATTATGAGCTGGGTTTTCTTCATCTGTACCTTGGTGTTAACTACATCAAAGAAAACAGTCTCGAAGGGGCTTTGGTCGAAATGCGCCGTGCTAATCAGGTGCAAGAGCAAGCTCGTAAAGAGCGAGAGAAAGAGCTGGAATCTGCGCAACGAGATCTTGAATCACAGGGATTGACGCCCAATTTAGGCAGTGTTTTATCCAACTATCCGGATGCAGGGAAAACGCTGCAAGCGGTGCAAAATGGTTACTTGTTCTACCTTTCAGCTCTGCTGTATGAAGCAGACAATGACCTAAATAGTGCTTATGTCGATTATCGTCGCGCACTCGCCGTGATGCCTGATAATGCGTCAGTCATCGATGGCACCAAGCGTGTGGCGAAACGATTAGGCATGCGTTCAGATTTATCCAAACTAGAAAAGCGTTACGGAAAAGCTGAATTACTAGGTAAACAGCAATCAAGAGTAATTGTCCTTGAAGAGCAAGGTGTCGTTGAAGCGATGCGAGAGTGGCGTCAATCATTACCTTTGTTTGATAGCCGTGGCAACGGAGTTTGGTATAGCGTGGCTTTGCCTTATTACCCATCTGTTACACGCAGTCAGTATGCCGATTTCAGTTTGAATGACAAGACATTGAAAAGCGACTTATTGGCCGACGTCAATGTCATGGCGCAACGAGATTTATCGGAGCGTATGCCTGCTATGGTGATTCGACAGGCGCTTCGAGTATGGGCCAAAGATCAGATTCGCCGAGAAGCGGCTAAGAAAGAAGACGACATTGGCAACCTGGTGCTGAATGTATGGAATACATTGACTGAGCAACCAGACACGCGCAGCTGGCAAACGTTGCCTGCTCAAGTTCGGAGCACCAGCTCGGTCGTAGAACCAGGTAAGCAGGTAATACAGGTCGATGGTCAGACGCATGAGTTTCAATTGCAAGCCGGACAAACGGCTTTGGTTTGGGTTTCACGTCAAGGTGGCAATGCTACAATTTGGCATAAACAGTTAGGAAACATCCGATGAAAAAATGGTTTATGGCGGCAATCGCCGCGTTAGTTTTAGCGGGTTGTGCGGACAATACTGCAGGCCTACGTATTGATGGTGCATCGCAAACAGTGTTGTTCGGCGATAACGTGCTAGCTGGTCGTTTAACAATCGAAGACATTGCAACGACTGAGGTCGATGGGCGAGCTCGTGGTGTCGTTCGTCTTTCAAGCCAGTATCAAGGTGATCAGGCGATTCAATATCGCTTTTACTGGTATGACGACAATGGCTTGGAAGTGAATACTAAGCAAGGACCATGGCGTCAAGCCATTGTACGCGGTATGGAGTCCTTCGCTATTTCAGAAGTATCAATAAACCCGAATGGAACTCAATTCAGAGTTCAAATTCGTGAAAATAACAACTAAATCGAACTAAAGTCTTTTCTCTTTAGTCCAACACAATAATTCATGGAAATTTGAGGAACCAAGAATGAAAAAAAGTGTTATCGCATTGCTTGGCTTAGCTGTCATTTTAGGCGGGTGTTCTAACAAAGTTAGTTACGGTGATGCTCAAGCAGTAGAAACCACCACAATTGACTTTGGTTCAACGGACCTACAAAAGATTGCTGGTGACATGGTCGACAGTATGATGATGTCTGGATCGGTTGCGGCGATTACGCGTGATTCGCGCCCAATTGTATTTGTTGAGCGCATCAAGAACAAAACCAGTGAACACATCGATACCGAATCGATCACTGACACTATCAGTACCAAAATGTTGAATTCGGGTAAGTTCCGCTTTGTTGACATGGACCGCGTTGAATCTGTTCGTGAACAGCTTAACTTCCAAAACAACGATGAGTTGATTAACCAAAGCACAGCGATTCAGTTTGGTAAAATGGTCGGCGCTCAGTACATGTTGTACGGCAACCTATCGAGCATCGCGAAAAATGCGGGCAGCGACAAAGACGTTTACTACAAAATGACGATGCGTTTGATGGATCTAGAAACGGGCCTTATCGAGTGGGCTGATGAAACCGAGATCCGTAAACAGGAATCTAAGAGCCTACTTGGGTTCTAATTGAAATGAGGTGATGTATGGCAAGGATGTCATGGCAAGAAGCATGTCAGTTAGATTCATCATTAATTAGCCTAGATCACTTCTTTTCCATGCCCCCAGATTATGCGCAAACGCTCACTGGGGGCTTAACCAACCGCTGCTGGAAGATCGTTGCCTATGACGGTCATGCCTATGTCTGGCGCCCCAATACTCCCATTACTAAAGCATTTTCCATTTCTCGATTTCAAGAGTATCAAATACTCAGTGCCATTGAGGACTCACACCTTTCTCCCGCGGCTGTCTATATTAACGACCAAGGGTTATTAGTTGACTGGATCGAAGGAGACTCGCTGAGAGATCAGCTTTCAATTGATTCACTGCTGAAAACCATGGCAAAGATCCACGAGCTTGATACGGGGCGGATCCCTGTGGCTCCGTTTAACTATACCGCGCGAGTCGATCACTATTGGATGCTATTGAGGGAAGAGTTCAAAGTGGCCAAATACGAAGACATCTATCGTCAATGGCGAAAAGCGCCTGCACTGGCGGATGTGGGGTCGACCTTATGCCATTTCGACCTCGCAGGTTACAACATGGTACACACGCCAGAAGGGAACAAGGTCATAGATTGGGAATATGCAGCGATTGCTGACCCACGTTTAGATCTGACTCTTAGTATTGATGTGATGGCGGAAAAGCCTTTAGAAGCAGTCTATCGTTATTGCCAACTCCGCCAAATCGAGGGGGTCGATGATTGGGTTGAAGGCGTAATGGCTTGGAAGCCGCGTGCCACAATGATGGCAATGCTTTGGTACTTACTCGCCTATCAGCTCTGGGGTGATGAGCAATATTTAACCCAAGCCGAAAAAATTAGCGCCACATTTTGCAGTTAAGATCACTGTTTAGTTGTTCTGAAGGTTGATTCGTGTCTCGTGCGCTTTTAAACCCTATTATTCATGGTAGATTTAAGAGAGAAGGAGTGGGGGAATTCTAAATGATTATCTATTTACACGGTTTCGATTCAACAAGCCCAGGCAACCATGAAAAGGTTTTGCAACTGCAGTTTATCGACGAAGATGTGCGTTTTATCAACTACAGCACATTACATCCAAAGCACGACATGCAGCATCTGTTGAAAGAAGTTCATAAAGTGATTGAGCAATCCGATGATCCTAACCCAATAATTTGTGGTGTAGGCTTGGGGGGCTACTGGTCCGAACGTATTGGCTTTTTATGTGGTATTAAACAGGTCATCTTTAATCCTAATTTGCACCCAGAGAAGACCATGCAGGGGCGAATTGATCGCCCGGAAGAGTATGAAGACATTGCAACTAAATGCGTCGAAAAGTTTCGAGTTAAGAATAATGGCCGCTGTTTGGTTGTGCTGTCAAAAGACGATGAAATACATGACAACAGCAAGACGGCTGCAGAGCTTGAGGATTATTACGATATCATCTGGGATGAGACTCAGACGCATAAGTTCAAGAAAATTTCTCAGCACTTACAAACAATGAAAGCGTTTAAGCAAACCCGTTAGCGCCGTTAAAAGTCCGTTTGAATACAAAAGCGACAGGTTAACCCCTATCGCTTTTTTCTTGTCCAAATCGACGATAATCCTTACAAATTTAGATGAGATATACGCAATCTATAGTTGCGTAGCAAGTTTTGCCCTATATAATGACTGCACTACAAATTTTTTGATAAATATCAAAAAAAATTGAGAGCAAGTAAAAAACTTGCCCAGTATCTGCGAGTAATGTTGCTAAGCAGTGTCGAGCTATTGAGCTCGCTTATCCAAATAACGTGTCGTATGACAATCGAAGCCTCTAAGAGCCCGAAATGTAAGACTGAAATCATTCAGCGATTGGCTCAAAAAGAACAGAATTTTCTCTGCTTGAGTGATCAGGCAGATACCTATTATTTTTTACTTTTTAGAGGAATGTGACTGTGACACGAATTATCGTTGTAGGCGGTGGTGCAGGTGGTTTAGAGCTTGTTACCAAACTAGGTCGCACATTGGGTCGTAAAGGACGTGCGAAAGTAACATTGGTGGACCGTAAAGCGAGCCACTTATGGAAACCTCTTTTACACGAAGTTGCGACAGGCTCACTCGATGAAGGTGTGGATGCGCTAAGTTATCGAGCACATGCTAAGAATCATCATTTTGATTTCCAAATGGGTAGCCTAGAAGACATCGATCGTGATCGTAAAGTGATTAAGCTGCGTGAACTGAAAGATGAACATGGTGAACTGTTAATGCCAGGCCGTGAGCTAGAATACGACATTCTCGTGATGGCAATTGGTTCCACTTCTAATGACTTCAATACCCCAGGTGTTCGTGAACACTGTATTTTCCTTGATAGCCCAGAGCAAGCTCACCGTTTCCGTACAGAAATGAACAACGAGTTTCTAAAGCTTCATGCCAAAAACGGTAATGGTACGGTTGATATTGCCATTGTTGGCGCAGGTGCTACAGGCGTAGAGCTGTCTGCAGAATTGCATAACGCAGTGAAAGAATTACGTACTTACGGTTTTGGTGATTTAGATTCGAGCAAACTAAACGTTAACTTGGTTGAAGCCGGCGAACGTATTTTACCAGCCTTACCCCCTCGTATTTCTGGTGCAGCACATCAAGAGTTAACCAAGCTTGGCGTGAACGTACGCACCGCGACTATGGTGACGCAAGCAGACGCAGACGGTTTGACAACCAAAGACGGTGAGAAGATTTCTGCTCAAATTATGGTTTGGGCTGCGGGTATTAAAGCGCCAGACTTCATCAAAGACATCGCAGGTTTAGAAACGAACCGAATCAATCAGCTAGTGGTAAAAGATACGCTGCAGACCACTCGCGATGACAATATATTTGTCATTGGAGATTTAGCTCAGTGTACTCAAGCGGATGGTTCTTTTGTTCCGCCAAGAGCGCAAGCCGCACATCAAATGTCGAGCTGTGCGTTTGCCAACATCGTTGCTAAGTTGAATGGCCGTGACCTCAAACCTTATATCTACAAAGATAAAGGATCTTTGGTATCACTGAGCCGTTTTTCGACAGTTGGCAGCTTGATGGGGAATTTGACCAAAGGTTCCATGATGGTAGAAGGTCGTATCGCACGCGTGGTGTACATTTCACTCTATCGCCTTCACCAAATGGCACTGCATGGCATGTTTAAAACGGGTCTTATTATCTTGATGGGACGCATCAATCGAGTTCTTCGTCCGAACTTGAAGCTGCATTAATCATCAGATGAACAATAAAAAGAGCGCTAACAAAGCGCTCTTTTTTGTTCTACGGAATCACTGAAAAAACCAATCCATCTTTAGGTTTACCATCATAAACAAAGCGATTACGTGCTCTAGTTTCAAAGCGTGCGCCACATTGTAAAGCTAGCTCTTGGCTAGCTTCATTTTCAGGGTCGCAAACAATTTCCACACGGGTTATTTTCAATTGCTCAAAGCAGAATGTAATCAAGCTTTGCAGCGCCTCTTTTCCATAGCCGCTGCGTTGATGGTTATCGGCAATCCAATAGCCCAGACTGACCATGTTAAAGGTATGGTAAAGCTCATTAATCGCAACCATGCCGAGAAGCTCGTTATCCGCTCGGCGGTACACACCAAATCCGTAGGCCTCTGATTTTACCCAGTTTAGCCTTGTCGCGAGAAGAAAGCGCTCTGCTTGCTCAAAAGAGAAATCAGCCTGACACCAATCAATCCACCGATGCAGTGATGGAGAGCGTTGAACGCAATGCTGCAGTTTTAGGGCGTCTTCATGAGGAATGAGCCTAAGCTCTAATCGAGGTGTGATAATGCAGTAATCAGACGTCATAGTTCAACCTTCAAAACAAAGCAGCTCAAGGTGAGCTGCTTTAAAGATAGTTGTTTAATTACTTGAAGACTATTGCCTTTTAATTGACTCGGCGTACCTGAATAAGGACACCCATTAAAGGATGGTCTAGGAAGTGTGTTTCGCTGCTACGCATTCTGCGTTTTTGATCGATACGGTAGCTCTTTAAAAACTCTTGCTTTTCGACCGTTGGAGCGACTTGCTCCATAAGACCCGCCTCTACCACACCTTGGTTGTCAGCAACGACATTTTCTTCGTTCACATCACTGTTTACTGCATCGATGCTAATAGGATCCTGTAGCACGACCTCGCGTACGCTCGGTGCTTTTAGATCCATTTCTACATCTGCATACAGGTAATGTTCAACATACACTTGTAGTTTTCCATCTAGCTCATATAGCGCTTTAGGAACACTGCTTTCAGTCACGCCATCGAGGACTTCTGTTGATTGTTTCGCGCCTTTCTTTGAGCCGTCTGCATTAAAGCTGCTTGAGTAGTCTCGACCTGCTTGGATGTGGAAGGTTGGTGCCGATAGGCGGCCTTTGTCTCCTTGGCGCCAAGCTTTGTGTAATAGGACTTGGAAGCCAGCGTGCTTTTTAAGTCTTGCGACCTCGTTGTTTAGCTTGTACGACGAGTAGGGCAAAATTTGCACACCTTTTCGCGCTCTGAAATTAGCGTTGGCAAACGAGCCTACCCCATTCATGTCGATCGCAGATGGATTATTCGGCCATGACTCAGTGGTTTGCTCTGGGTTGACTGCGCGCTTAAAAACGACCACTTCTATATCAAATTGACGCTGTGCCCAAGTAGGCAATGCGACAAAAAAGAGTAATAGTGGGATCAGCTTTTTCATTACAACTCCATAATGCGGACTACTAGCCGCGGATAGTTAAATAGCCTTAAGGGGCTTTGGGTAACAAGTTTTGTTGAAATTCCGTCAACATATCAGCGACAAATTGAACTCGTTTGCGTCTATCGGCTAATGGTACCGTAAACTTAAACTTAGTGGGGCCATCCAGTGCGAATTTTTGTGGCTGAGACTGCAATAGTTTAACCAAATACATTGGGTTTATGTCAGCATCCGGATAGAACTCAATGTAACCGCCTTTTTCATGCGCTTCAATTTTCTTCACTTTCAGCTCAGCAGCATGAAGTTTGAGATCTGAAATCGACAGAAGATTTTTGGTTGCATCGGGCAGAAGGCCAAAGCGGTCGATCAGTTCCACTTTGAGATCATCGAGCTCTTGCTTGTTACTCACACTGGCGATCTGCTTGTACATCGATAGGCGAGTGTTGATGTCAGGTATGTAGTCATCAGGGAGGAGTGCAGGTAAGCGCATTTCCACTTCAGTCTGCTCTCGAAGTAAGTCATCAAGAGATGGTTCTTTCCCTTCTTTCAACGCTTCGACGGCCTGCTCAAGCATCTCCATGTAAAGGGTAAATCCAATGGATTGAATTTGACCACTTTGTTCGTCTCCCAGCAGTTCACCAGCCCCACGAATTTCTAGATCGTGGGTCGCTAAGGTAAAGCCTGCGCCAAGATCTTCTAGGGAGGCAATGGCATCTAGACGTTTGATGGCATCTTTGGTCATTGCCTTAGGGTGAGGCGTTAACAAGTAAGCGTATGCTTGGTGGTGGGAGCGCCCGACGCGACCACGCAACTGATGAAGCTGAGCAAGACCTAGGTTATCTGCTCTATCCATAATGATCGTGTTGGCTGTGGGTACATCGATACCAGTTTCTATGATGGTTGTACACACCAACAGGTTAAAACGCTGATGGTAAAAATCATTCATAATGCGCTCAAGCTCGCGCTCTCGCATCTGACCATGGGCGACGGTAATACGAGCTTCTGGGATCAGTTTCTCAAGGTCCGCTGCCACTTTCTCGATTGTGTCGACTTGGTTATGTAGGAAGTAAACCTGACCACCGCGCATAATTTCACGTAACACAGCTTCGCGTACGACCGCATCGTCACTTTGTCTAACAAAGGTTTTTATCGCAAGTCGACGTGCTGGTGGCGTTGCGATAATCGAAAGATCACGCATGCCGCTCATTGCCATGTTGAGGGTTCTTGGAATTGGTGTCGCGGTAAGCGTTAAGATATCGACATCTGCTCGCATCGCCTTCATTTTTTCTTTTTGACGAACACCAAATCGATGCTCTTCATCGACGATCAATAAACCAAGATCTTTAAATTTAATGTCGTTAGAAAGTAACTTGTGAGTGCCTACTACTAAATCGACTTTACCATCTTCTATGTCTTGTAAGACTTGCTTTTGCTCTTTGGCAGTCTTGAAACGAGATAACACTTCGACACGAATTGGTAAGTTGGCAAATCGGTCGCGGAAGTTTTCGAAATGTTGCTGAGCGAGGAGGGTGGTTGGAACCAATACCGCGACTTGCTTGCCGTTATCGGTGGCAAGGAACGCTGCTCGCATCGCAACTTCTGTCTTACCAAAGCCCACATCACCACAGACTAATCGGTCCATGGCTTTTGCCTGACACATATCAGACATCACGGCATTTATCGCGATTTTTTGGTCATCGGTCTCTTCAAATGGGAAACCCGCTTTAAATGTGGCGTATTGGCCGCGGTCTAGCTCGAACTTATAGCCGGGTTTAAGCTCTCGCTTAGCATAAACATCCAGCAGCTCTGCTGCGACATCGCGAACTTTTTCGGCGGCCTTACGGCGCGCTTTAGCCCATGCTTCTCCGCCAAGCTTATGTAGGGGCGCACTCTCTTCAGCCCCTCCTGAATAGCGACTGATCAGGTTTAATGAAGCAACAGGTACGTAGAGCTTGGCATCATTTTGATACTCTAGTGTCACGTACTCAGTTGTCATTCCACCAGCTTCCAAGGTTTGTAAGCCGATATAGCGACCAATACCATGGTCAATATGCACTACAGGCTGACCCGGTTTGAGTTCAGCCAGGTTGCGGATAACCGCATCGCTGTTGGTTGTCTTGCGGTCTTTGCGGCGACGCTGTATGACACGATCACCCAGAAGGTCGCTCTCGCATAGTAGGGCTAACTGCTCATTGCCATAGAGGAAACCGTGTTCTGCCGCGCCAAGGATCAATGTAAACTTCTCACCGCAGGTCAACGCTTCGCCAAAGTTAGCCATTTCTGTTGGACGTAATTTAATTCGCTGCAACAGTTCAAGCAGTGCTTCTCTGCGTCCTTCAGATTCAACCGAGAAAATGATCTGTCCCGAGTAAGATTCACTAAACTGACGAAGTGCAGCCATAGGCTCTTTATTTTGATGTTGCACAGCCAGATCTGGTAATGAACGTACATCCGGGTTGGTTCGGCCTTGCTTTTCAACAAGGGCATCGGTGGACAAATGAATTTGTGGTAACGCCTTAAACCGACTGAATAACTCATCTTTTTTCAGCCACAGTTCTTCTGGAGGTAGCAGTGGACGCAGAGGATCGACTTTTCGCTGATCAAAGCGATAATCGACATCGGCCAAAAACGTATCTATCGCCGCTTCGATGTCTCCGACGTACACTAATTGGCTGTCCTCGGCGATATAGTCGAACAGAGTTTCGGTTTGTTCAAAAAACAGAGGCTGCCAGTATTCGATACCTGCGGGCCACGTCCCTTTGGACACTTGCATGTAAACCGATTCAGGTTCACGACGGGCTTCGAAACGCTGGCGCCAGCGAATGCGGAAGTCTTCAATCGCGGTTTCTGTGGTCGGAAACTCATGGGCAGGAAGCAGGCGAATCTCATTTACGTCGTCAATAGAACGTTGATTCTCTGGGTCAAAGGTGCGTATTGTGTCAATTTCATCGTCGAAGAAATCAATTCTGAAAGGATCTGAGGAGCCCATTGGAAAGAGGTCGAGAATGGATCCTCGGCTCGCGTATTCGCCGGGACCAAATACTTGATCAACATGTCGATATCCAGACTTCTCAAGTTGCAGGCGTAGTTTATCCAAAGAGTAAAGGTCGCCTGCTTTGACCATCAAAGTGTGCTGCATCAAGTAATCTCTAGGAGATTGACGTTGCAGCAAGGTGCTCACAGGTACGATGGTAATACCGCTGGTCTGAGTCGGTAATTGATACAGTTTAGCGATCCGATCAGAAATGATTTCCTGGTGAGGAGAGAAGTTGTCATAAGGCAGTGTTTCCCAATCTGGAAATAGCGAAACATCTTGCTCGGTAAACTGCTCTATTTCTTGCAGTAACTTGAGTGCGGTTTGCGGGTCTGGAACGGCAAGTAGCGTGTGGCTCGAGTGCTGGTTAGCCAGTTCTGCAATCGCTATTGCAAGGCTCGCCCCTTGCAAGTTTCCGACGTGTTTTTTGTCTCCGGCTCCTGTCGCGTTGGCCAGATTAAAAAGAGTGGTATCAGGCATCATTTTTCGTTTATTTGTCTCGATTTAGCGAACGTTGGCGCAACATTTTTTGTTGTTGATAGAGTGCGGCTTTGATTAGTAGATCTTCGTCTAAATCGCGTAAAAGGTCATATTTTATGGTGATAAGAAATTGATCGTCTTGCGCTTCACATTCCACGACGTGTCCATAGCTAAATATGGCTGCGGCTGGATGATCAAGAAACAGCTTCGCTTTGACTTTGGTATCAAGTGGCAGGGAGTGCTCGCTTGTATAGCTGAACAAGCTAGCGCCAAAAGACCGGGTTTGATGGCGGTACTGCTCTTGATCTTGTTGTGACAACATAAAAGTTAGCAATAGATTGAGCTTGGCATTTTGTGTATCCAGCAGCTCGATAACGTGTTTGAAATCACTATTGTTAAGTTCAGAACGCGCACTGTCATTCAATAGATCCAGGTGGCTAAATTCACTGGCGACGAGAAATGGCGCAGGGATTTCGCTCTCGAACTGATTGTAATTGGGCAGCGCACTCCCTGAAGGAAGTGGCTCGACATTGACAGTCATTTTGTGATGAACGGTGAAATATTCTTGTTCAGGCATTCTGAATTTCCTTGTACTAATCCTTTGATTATCGTCATACGTGGCAACTAATCAAGGTATGTCATTGTTTAACACACATTTTGACGACTAATTAGCAATTAAGGGCTACACCCAGCGTCGATAAATCGGTACATTAGCTGCTATCAAATACTATTGGTTTTTTTATGTTTCATCCGGTATCTGCGTTTATCGGTTTGCGCTATCTCCGAGGACGTTCGGGCGATAGGTTTAGCCGATTTGTCTCTTATATGTCTACAGCGGGTATTACGATCGGTGTGATGTCACTGGTGACCGTTTTGTCCGTTATGAACGGCTTTGAAGCTCAACTAAAAGGGCGCATCTTAGGTGTGCTGCCACAAGCGATTGTGTCTGAGCAAGATGGTAATACTCCTCGCACAGAGATTGCCCCGCCATTTATCCAGAATTTATCCAACGCAGGACACCCTGAACCCATTGTTCAAAGTGAAGCGGTTATCCAAAGTGCCTCTCAGTTGAGCGCTGGGCTGCTAATCGGCATTAAGCCTAGTGATCATGACCCGATAGAAGAGCATTTAATTGCAGGCCGCTTATCTTCACTTGAGGCGGGTAAGTATCAATTGTTTATTGGCCATACGCTTGCGCGCTCCATGGATATCTCGATGGGGGATAAGGTGCGCTTGATGGTAACCAGTGCGAGCCAGTTTACTCCGTTAGGGCGGATCCCAAGCCAGAGAATTTTCACTGTAGCCGGCATCTACAACACCGGGTCTGATGTCGATGGACAACTCATGCTGACTCATATCGAAGATGCCGCTAAGCTCAATCGTTTAAAGAAACAGACCATGACAGGTTGGCGACTGTTTTTTGATGACCCATTTATGGTCACTGAGTTGAGCCAGCAGCCTTTGCCGCAAGGGTGGCAGTGGCAGGATTGGCGTGAACAGCGTGGTGAGCTGTTCCAGGCTGTGCGCATGGAGAAAAACATGATGGGCTTGATGCTTGGGCTAATTGTTGGTGTAGCCGCTTTTAATATTATCTCTGCGCTGATCATGGTGGTGATGGAAAAACAATCTGAAGTTGCCATCTTAAAAACTCAGGGTATGTCTGACCAACAAGTCTTGGCCATCTTTATGGTTCAAGGGGCAAGCAGTGGTATTTTAGGTGCCGTCATTGGCGGCGCCTTGGGTGTTGTATTGGCGACCAATCTCAATGGAATACTTGAAAGCGCTGGCATCGCGCTGTTTTCTGTTGGTGGGGAACTGCCCATTCTTATTAACCCGCTGCAGATTGTAGTGGTCGTAGTGTTGGCGATTGCACTCAGCCTGATTGCTACTTTATTCCCTTCTTATCGTGCATCTTCCGTAAAACCAGCCGAGGCTTTGAGATATGAGTAACCTACTTCAGTGTCAAAATATTTGTAAAACTTACCGTGAAGGGACGTTAGACACTCAAGTGTTAAAAGGCGTTAGCTTTGAGTTGAAAAAGGGTGAACTGGCGTCAATCATCGGCTCATCAGGTTCTGGTAAGAGTACGTTGCTACACATTTTAGGTGCGCTTGACGATGCAAGCGAAGGGCAGGTGAGTTTTCTTGGTCAAGATCTGGCTCAACTGAGTTCAAACAAGCAAGCAAAGCTGAGAAACCAACACTTAGGTTTTGTGTACCAGTTCCATCATTTGCTCGCGGATTTTAGTGCGTTAGAGAATGTTGCAATGCCTTTGTTGATTGGCGGAGTAGCGACCAGTGAAGCCAAAGCCAAGGCTCAAGCGCTACTTGATAAGGTTGGGTTGAGTCATCGAGTGGACCATCGTCCTGCTGAGCTTTCTGGTGGTGAGCGTCAACGTGTCGCGATTGCAAGGGCACTGGTGAATAACCCTGATTTAGTACTGGCCGATGAACCGACAGGTAACCTAGACCACAAAACCGCTTTGTCGATTTATGACTTGATGCGCGAACTCAATCAAGAGTCGGGGACCGCCTTTTTGGTCGTCACTCACGATGGTGAATTGGCGAGTAAGATGGATCGCCAACTTCATATGCAAGATGGACTGCTATTAAACGTAGGGGAGGCGTAGTTTGTTCTCTTCTTTATCTCTGTTTATCGGTGGACGTTTTAGCCGAGCAAAGCAACGCAACAAGATGGTGTCATTCATTTCTCTGTCTTCAACCATAGGTATTACAGTGGGAGTGGCGGTCATTATTATTGGTCTTTCAGCAATGAATGGATTCGAGCGAGAACTGAAAGACCGCGTGTTATCGGTTATCTCGCACGGTGAGTTTGAAGGAGTTCGCGGGCCAATTGAAGAATGGCAATCTGTAGTCAATCAAGCGGAAAAACATCCCAAAATAGAGGCCGCCGCTCCATTTGTGAAACTCACGGCGTTGGCCGAAAAAGGTCAGCAACTCAAAGCCATTGAGGTGAGAGGTGTCGACCCTGAGCAAGAGACGCGTGTATCCAATTTAAGTCAATACATTGATCCTATGGTGTGGCAGCAGTTTGAGCCTGGTAACAAGCAAGTCATCCTAGGCCAAGGTGTCGCGAACTTATTGGGTGTGGATGTTGGGGATTACCTTACCCTGATGATTCCGACGGCTGGCTCAACGACGAAAGTTCAGGCGCCTAAGCGGGTTAGGGTACAGGTCGCTGGACTACTTACCTTGAATGGTCAAATTGATCATAATTTGGCGCTGGTGCCTCTTGCCGACGCACAGCAATACGCCAAGCTAGGTAGCGGTGTGTCAGGTGTTGCGCTTAAGGTGACGGATGTTCTTAACGCAACTCAAATTGTGCGTGAGGTAGGGAATACGCTGGATGTCTATGTATATTTACGTAGCTGGCAACAAAAGTACGGCTTTCTCTATCGCGATATTCAGCTGGTCAGAACAATCATGTATTTGGTGATGGTTCTTGTTATTGGTGTGGCCAGTTTTAATATCGTTTCTACCCTCATGATGGCAGTAAAAGACAGGGCGTCTGAGATCGCTATCTTGAGAACCATGGGGGCAACCGATGGTTTGGTAAAACGAATTTTTGTTTGGCAGGGTGTCTTCTCTGGGGTGTTAGGCAGTATTGTTGGCAGTATTGTTGGCGTTGTGGTGGCAGTGAACTTAACGTCTTTGATTAAGCAATTGGAGCAATTGATTGGTCACCAGTTTTTGTCAGGCGACATCTATTTTGTCGACTTCCTACCTTCCCAAGTCAATGTGGCAGATGTGGTGCTTGTCTCATCGACCGCGATCATTTTGAGTTTACTGGCGACTTGGTACCCAGCCTCTCGAGCCAGCAAATTAAATCCGGCAGCGGTGCTCAGTTCTAAATAGCAAAAAACAAAAAAGGACCTAACGGTCCTTTTTTCATACTTAGCTTCTCAGTAGTTACAATTTTGCTGCGGTCGGCCATTGGTATTCGTCAATGCGATTTTTATTTTTTAAGTAAGCCGCCTAATCTGATTTTTCTCTTCTGCCAACTGCGCACCACTGAGTAGCGCCACAGGGCTTTAATTCCGAAAAACCCGACAATCGCAGAAACCACTCCACAGATCAGGCAACCAAGTAGGAATGGAGGACCGATAGTATGCATTTGGTGGAGAATAAACTCCCATGAAAGCTCAAAGTGAAATGGCTGAGGAGGTACATGCATTGCCCAAGCGCCCACTTTATAGGCAAAGTAAAACAGCACGGGCATGGTAATAGGGTTACTGACCCAAACTAGGGCAACAGAAAGCGGCAGGTTGACCCCACAAACGATCGCAAGGCCAGCGGACATGATCATTTGGCTCGGTAAGGGCACAAAAGCCATAAATAGTCCAACGGCAAAAGCGCCAGCGGCTGAGCGTCGGTTGAGGCACCAAAGGTTGGGGTTATAAAGCACATTGCCAAAAATCTTGAGCGCTTTTTGACGCTTAATAACTTCGTGGTCAGGCATGAAGCGCTTAATAAACTTTCTTGGCATAGGGGACTATGGCTCTCTTGTTAAATTACTGGACGCTTGCTTCGTTCTCGATCGTTATCGTTTCAGCCAGTCAATGGCCAGCCATGCCTACTTGGCACTGGATCGTTCCTTGTATTGGGGCGCTATTTATCGCGGTGAACGTTAGGGCGTTACGCACATTACTCGGTCCATGTTGCGCATGTGTAGTGATACTGGCACACGGTAACCTAGTTCGCCACCAAACAGTCGAGCTTTTTAAAGCAGGTTCGGATATTACCATAAATGCAGAGGTTGACAGCTTTTTTAAACAAATAAGTCACGGCTTTCAAGGCCGAGCAGTGATTAGATCAATCAATGGCGAAAGATTGAACATTTTTCAGAGGCCAACAGTCTGGTTAAGGGCGCCAGTGCGATTAAGTGTTGGCGATTTGATACAAGTGAAAGTGCGCTTGAAGCCAGTCATCGGTACGCTTAATCAAGTTGGATTCGATGTCGAAAAGTTAGCATACGTTCGATCAATAAGGGCGCGAGCCACCGTTGTAGAGGGGGAGAGTTATTATATAACAAGCACGTTACCGTGGCGGACATCGCTTTTTCAGCGAGTTGGGACGCAAACGCAGCATCTCCCTCATCAAGGGCTTATCAAAGCGCTGTTGTTTGGGGTACGCGACAGTATTCCTGAGTCGGTTCAGTCAGGCTTGCAGCGTAATGGTTTGAACCATCTAGTGGCAATCTCGGGTTTGCACGTGGGTATTATGTACGCGGTTGGGTGGTTTGTCGGCGGACTGCTCCTCAGGCTTGATGGCAGATTTCATTTTGCTCCTATGCTTTGTGGTGTTGCCATAGCAAGCTTTTACGCCTATCTCGCTGGATTTTCCGTTCCCACTCTTCGTGCACTGTTAATGTGTTTATTGGTGAACATTTTATTGCTTAGCAATGTGAGGTTAACCAAAACATCCAGTTGGTTGCTCATTTTAGCTTTGCTACTTCTTATTTGGCCGCAAGCTGCGATTGATCCCAGCCTTTGGTTATCCATGTACGCTGTGGCTATCATTATGTTGTTTTTGTCTTTTCGGCTTTTTGACCGTTCAGCTGTGCTAAAGGCCATCGGTTTACAAATCTGCATAGTCGGCTTGATGTTTCCCATCATAGCATTGGTGTTTGGTGGGATAAGTGCGACTGGACTTCTTTATAACTTGGTATTTGTGCCATGGTTTAGCCTCATAGTCGTTCCCATCACTTTTCTTGCACTTGCTTCAGCGCCATGGTCGTTTGTGGCTGAGCGCCTTTGGTGGTGTTCTGACTGGAGCTTGAATGTGGTGGTTAAGGCTGTCGACTTCTCCTTGTATGGTTGGCTGCCTATCTCGCAAGCGCAACTCTCAATCTTGGTTGTGATGCTAGTGCTGTTAGTGATAAGCGTCTGGCTAGATAGAAAAGCGATTTTATTGGCCATGATTATCGCTTTTTTGGGGCTTACTGACTGGCAGCCTAGATGGCGTTGGCAACTGAATGTGTTTGATGTCGGTCATGGGCTCGCGGTTGCTATCGTGCAAGGTAACCGAGCTTTTCTCTATGACACAGGAGCTTCTTGGCAAACGTCTAGCTACGTTCAGCAACTGCTTAATCCTTGGTTTCGATATCGCGGTGTGACTGAACTTGATTACTTCTTTGTCAGCCATTTTGATAACGACCACTCAGGTGGCTGGAAGGACGTTTTGCAAACTTGGCAACCTAATCATTTTGTTACTAGTCAACATCTAGCGATCTCACAGCCATGCACTGCTGGTCGAGTTTGGCAGTGGGGCGTGCTAGAAATTGAAGCATTATGGCCACCTGTGCAGGTATCTAGGGCCTACAATCCGCAGTCCTGCGTCCTTAAACTGACGGATAAGGAGAGCAAAATTAGCCTGTTGTTGCCAGGGGACATCGAAAAAATAGCGGAATGGATGCTGCTTAAAACGGCGGACAAGCTCAATAGTGACATCGTACTTGCTCCGCACCATGGCAGCCGAAGCTCATCGGGGAAAAGGTTTATCGACGCTGTGTCTGCGCAACTTGCTATTGGCTCTAGTGCTTTCCATGGTAGATGGAATTTACCTAGTAAAGAGGTGGTGCAAGCGTACCGCAATCAAGGTAGCGAGTGGCTCGATACTGGGTCTTCAGGTCAGATAATGGTTAACTTTTATTCTGATCAGTTCCAAGTACGACAACTTAGACAGCTGAAAGGTCGGGCTTGGTATAGGCAGATGCTTCGCAAGGGAGTAGAATAGGAGGATTATTGTAAGAAAAATAAGCATTTTTATGTCTCTCGATAAAGATGAAACAACCTGGAATACCTTTAAACGCTTGTGGACGTATATTCGTCTCTATAAAAAAGGCTTGGTTGTCGCTGTTATTGCTCTGGTATTAAACGCCGCCGCGGACACGTATATGGTGTCATTGTTAAAGCCACTACTTGACGAAGGCTTTGGTAACGCGGAGTCCAATTTCTTAAAAATCCTACCTTTGATCATATTAGCGGTAATGTTCGCGCGTGGAGTGACGAGCTTCGTTTCTACCTACTGCTTGAGTTGGGTGTCAGGCAATGTGGTTATGCAAATGCGAAGGATGATCTTTAATCACTTCATGCAAATGCCGGTTAGCTATTTCGATAAAGAATCCCCGGGCGCTTTGCTATCTCGTATCACCTATGACTCAGAACAAGTGTCAGCTGCGACCAGTAAAGCTCTTGTGAGTATCGTCCGAGAAGGTGCAAGTATCATCGGTCTACTGGTGTTGATGTTTTGGAACAGTTGGCAGCTGTCTTTGGTACTGATTGTGGTTGCGCCGGTTGTTGCGTGGGTTATTGGCGTGGTCTCTAAGCGTTACCGCCGCATCAGTAAAAACATGCAAACGGCAATGGGTAAAGTTTCTGCCTCTGCCGAACAAATGCTGAAAGGACACAAAGTCGTGCTGAGTTACGGTGGTCATGAAATTGAACGTGAACGCTTTAATAAAGTCAGCAATCAAATGCGTCAGCAGTCGATGAAGTTCATTACTGCTCATGCGATTGCTAACCCAGTGACGCAAATGATCGCGTCGCTTGCTTTGGTTGCCGTCCTGTTTTTGGCGAGCTTCGACGAGATCCGTAATCAACTGACTCCGGGTACGTTTACGGTCATCTTCTCCGCGATGTTTGGCTTGATGCGCCCATTGAAGGCGATAACTAACGTTGTGTCACAGTTCCAACGTGGTATGGCAGCAAGCCAAACCTTGTTTGCACTCATGGATCTTGACACTGAAGTGGACAAAGGCCAACACCAAGCAGATAAAGTGCGTGGCAACGTTGAAGTGAAAGACGTTACGTTCACCTATGAAGGCAAAGATAAGCCCGCCTTGAATCAGGTTAGTTTTAACATTCCACAAGGTAAGACGGTCGCTCTAGTTGGGCGCTCAGGCTCCGGTAAGAGTACGATTGCTAATTTATTTACCCGTTTCTACGATGTTGATTCTGGTGTGATTAGCCTAGATGGTCACGACATCCGTGACTATACCCTAAGCAATCTGAGAACTCATTTTGGCCTAGTGTCACAAAACGTCCATCTGTTCAACGACACGATCGCCAATAATATCGCTTATGCGACCAATGGTGAGTACAGCAGAGAGCAGATCGAACACGCGGCTAAGTTAGCTCATGCCATGGACTTTATCGATAAGCTTGAAGATGGCTTAGACACAATGGTTGGCGAAAATGGTGCAAGTTTATCAGGTGGTCAGCGTCAGCGAATTGCTATTGCTCGAGCGCTGCTTCGTGATGCGCCAGTGTTAATTCTTGATGAAGCAACATCTGCGCTCGATACGGAGTCAGAGAAAGCCATTCAGTCTGCACTTGATGAGTTACAAAAAGATAAAACGGTACTGGTTATTGCTCACCGCTTATCGACCATTGAACAAGCTGATGAAATCCTTGTTGTTGATGAAGGCGAGATTATTGAGCGCGGTTCTCACCAAGCGCTGCTTGAGAAAGATGGCGCCTATGCGCAGCTCCATCGCATTCAGTTTGGCGACTAGCGCGTGATAGAGAAAATCTGGTTTGAAAACCACCCGCTTAAGTATCTGCTATGGCCGCTGTTGTGGCCACTTAGCTTAATATTTTCCTCGATTAGCCAGAAGCGCCGCCGAGCTTATCAGAGCGGAGAGAAAACCAGTTATCGAGCTCCGGTTCCTGTGGTCATCGTGGGTAATATTACCGCTGGTGGCAATGGTAAAACTCCAGTAGTGATTTGGTTGGTTGAGAAGCTGCAAAGCTTGGGCTATTCGCCTGGGGTCGTTTCGCGCGGCTATGGTGCCAAAGCGCCGCAGTACCCGCTGGTCGTTGATGATGCTACAACGCCAAAGCACTGTGGTGATGAGCCTAAACTTATCTTTAAACGGACGGGCGCACCTGTTGCGGTGTCCCCGGTACGAAGTGAAGCAGTGGAGGCTTTGCTTCCAATGGGGGTAGACATCATCATAACTGATGATGGTTTGCAGCATTACGCGCTTCAACGTGATATTGAGATAGCGGTGGTTGATGGTAAACGCCGATTTGGCAATCAATGTCTGCTCCCTTTAGGCCCGTTACGTGAAACGGTAAATCGGCTTGAAGAGGTTGATCTCATTATTACCAATGGGGGGCAAGCGAGAGCTGGAGAGGCACCAATGACGCTAGAGCCCGCACTTGCTGTTAATATGAGAACAAAACAGCAAGTCAGCGTGAGTGAGTTGCCAGAGTTGGTTGCGATGGCAGGAATTGGTCATCCTCCACGCTTTTTTGCCACATTGAAACAGTTACAAGCAAGCCTAGTGTTTACGCAAGGGTTTGCCGATCATAAAGATTTTGAACCGTCACAATTAGAAGCATTGGCTGAGCGAGGCAAGCATCTGATCATGACAGAAAAAGACGCAGTAAAATGTGCGGATTATGCGCAAGACAATTGGTGGTACCTTCCTGTGACTGCCAACTTCCCGCTAGAAAATGAACAGCACATTTTGAAAACAATACAAGAGGTTAAGGAAAGGTATGGATCATCGTCTACTTGAGATCGTGGCATGTCCTGTATGCAAAGGTAAGCTAACTTTTGATAAAGATAAGCAAGAGCTGATCTGTAAACTAGACCGTTTGGCTTACCCTATTAAGGAAGGCATTCCGGTATTGCTGGAGCCAGAAGCTCGTAAAATGAGCATGGATGAGGGGCGTTAATGTCATTCACTGTTATTATCCCAGCTCGGTATCAATCGAGTCGTTTACCAGGTAAACCCTTAGCTGATATTGCTGGTAAACCTATGATCCAATGGGTTTACGAGCAAGCGCAGCAAGCGGGAGCTGATCAAGTGATTGTCGCCACTGATGATGTTCGAGTCGAGCAAGTGGTCACGGAGTTTGGTGGTCAGGTTTGTATGACATCTCCAGACCATGAGTCGGGCACAGAGCGATTGGCGGAAGTGGTTAAGCTAATGAACATTGCGGAAGACCACATAATCGTTAATGTTCAAGGTGATGAGCCGCTTATTCCTCCTGCTATCATTCGTCAAGTTGCTGACAACCTTGCTAATAGCCGTGCTCCAATGGCGACGCTAGCGGTTGAAATTGCCGATGAATCTGAAGTCTTTAACCCAAATGCTGTAAAAGTACTGACGGATAAAGATGGTTACGCGATGTACTTCAGTCGCGCGACGATCCCGTGGGATCGTGACAACTTTGCCTTAGAGAACAAAAAGATTGCTCAACCATTGATGCGACATATTGGTATATACGCTTACCGAGCTGGCTTCATCAATACCTATATCAACTGGGAGCCTACAGCGCTAGAGCGAATTGAGTGCTTAGAGCAGTTACGTGTGCTTTGGTATGGTGAGAAGATTCATGTAGAAGTGGCAAAAGAGTCTCCGGCGGCTGGTGTGGATACTCCTGAGGATCTAGAGGCAGTGAGAGCGCTGGTTGCAAAGCTGCAATAGACAATTGCTGATTCTAATGTAAAAAAAAGGCCCATTTTTAGGGCCTTTTTTGTTTGGGGGAGGGATGGCGATTAAATCTTACCATCGTAGTCATTGCGTTTCGGGCAGGTACTAAGAATTTCTCTGCGACCAGTTTCTTTCACTTCCTCAAGAATGATGTCGAAGCCCCATAGACGATACATGTGCTTTAATACTTCGTCGTAGCTTTCATCTAATGGAATTCGATCATGAGGGACGTATTGGAGTGTGAGAGATCGATCTCCGCGCACATCCACATTAAACACTTGAATGTTCGGTTCGAGGTTGCTCAGATTATATTGCGCGGCGAGCTTCTCGCGGATTGCTCGGTAGCCAGTGTCATCATGAATGGCACTCACTTCGATGTAGTTTTTCCGATCATCATCAACGATGGCGAATAGCTTAAAGTCACGCATCAATTTGGGTGACAAATACTGGCTAATAAAGCTCTCGTCTTTGAAGTTTTGCATTGCAAAATGGACCGCATCAAGCCAATCTGTACCGGCCAAATCTGGGAACCACTCTTTATCTTCCTCGGTTGGCTCCTCACAAATACGACGTATATCCCTAAACATAGCAAAACCAAGCGCATACGGATTAATACCGCTGAAGTAAGGACTGTTGTATGGTGGCTGCGCAACCACCCCTGTATGGCTGTGGAGAAATTCAAGAATGAATCTATCGGTCACCAAACCTTCATCGTAAAGGTGGTTGAGTATGGTGTAATGCCAATACGTCGCCCAACCTTCGTTCATTACCTGAGTCTGTTTCTGTGGGTAAAAGTACTGACTGATTTTACGCACGATTCGGACAATTTCTCGTTGCCATGATTCAAGCAGTGGTGCGTGCTTTTCAATGAAATACAGGATGTTTTCTTGCGGCTCACTAGGGAAGCGAACCTTTTGGTCTTCTGGCTCTACGTTTGACTTGGGCACTGTTCGCCACAAATCATTAACTTGAGATTGAAGATAGGCCTCGCGCTCTTCTTGGCGCGATTTCTCTTCAGCAATAGAGATTTTTTCAGGGCGTTTGTATCTATCAACACCAAAGTTCATCAGTGCATGACACGAATCAAGCAGCTCTTCGACTTCTTTCTCGCCATACTTTTGCTCACACTCGGCAATGTAGTTTTTCGCGAAGAGCAGGTAATCGATAATAGAACTCGCATCTGTCCAGGTTTGGAACAGATAATTACCTTTGAAAAATGAGTTATGCCCGTAACATGCATGCGCCATAACTAGAGCTTGCATGGTTACCGTATTCTCCTCCATCAGGTAGGCAATACAAGGGTTTGAGTTAATGACGATTTCATAAGCTAGGCCCATTTGTCCATGTTTGTAGCCTTGCTCAGTTTGAATGAATTTTTTACCAAATGACCAATGGTTGTAATTGATTGGCATACCAATACTCGAGTAGGCATCCATCATTTGCTCAGATGTAATGACTTCTATCTGATTAGGGTAAGCGTCCAATCGATAGTGGTCTGCGACGCGCTTTATCTCCTTGTGGTAGCGGTCAAGTAGATCAAACGTCCAATCAGGGCCGTCTGGCAGCGCTTTGTTTTTGGTTGGCTTCTTAGTTTTCGTTGTCATACGGCCTCCCTAAGCAGTCTCTTTTTTGAAAAGTTCTCTAAAGACAGGGAAGATATCCTCAACGCTGCGGATGTTTTTCATCGCAAAGTTCGGGAATGCCTCGCCCAATTTTTCATACTCGTGCCATAGGGTTTGATGAGAACGACGAGTGATTTCAATATAGGAGTAGTACTGGCAATTTGGCAGTAAGTTTTTGGTGAGTAGTTCACGACAGCGAGGTGAGTCATCGGCCCAGTTATCACCGTCTGACGCTTGTGCAGCGTAGATGTTCCACTCTCCGACGGGGAATCTGTCTGCGATGATCTCATTCATCAGCTTAAGAGCACTGGAGACTATGGTGCCACCTGTTTCTTGAGAGTAGAAGAACTCATGCTCATCAACTTCTTTGGCTTGGGTGTGATGGCGAATGAAAACCACTTCAACGTTTTCATAAGTTCGGGTTAAAAATAGGTAGAGTAATACATAAAAGCGTTTGGCAATGTCCTTAGTTGCTTGGTCCATTGAACCGGATACGTCCATTAGGCAGAACATCACAGCCTGACTGGAAGGGACTGGTCGACGCTCATAGTTTTTAAATCGTAAATCAAAGGTATCGATAAAAGGGACGGTATCGATCTTACGACGCAATGCCTTAATCTCTTCTTGCAACCTTTTCTCTTCAAGCATTTGTGCAGGTTCACTCATTTTGACTTGATCGAGCTCTGCTTCCAGTTCTCGCAACATGCGCTTTTTACCCGCCGTCATGGCGGTACGACGCGCTAAAGATTGTTGCAGTGATTTTACGATTGCAATGTTGGCCGGAACACCTGCGGTTTGATAACCTGCTCTGTGTGTTTTCCATTCGGTAATTTTGGCGATTTGGTTCTTTTCTAGGTTAGGTAATTCAAGATCTTCAAAAAGAATATCTAGGTATTCATCTTTTGAAATCTGAAACACAAATTCATCTTGGCCTTCGCCATCTGGGCTGGCATCTCCTTCGCCTGAGCCTCCTCCTTGACCTCCACCTTTAGGGCGTTCAATTTTGTCTCCGGTAATAAACTGGTCATTCCCCGGATGAACGCGCTCTTTAAGGCCTCCTTTACCTTGATGAAAAACAGGCTCTTTGATGTCCTTGTGCGGAATCGCAACGTCTTCGCCCGTTTCCGTATTGGTAATTGAACGGCGATTCACCGCATCTGCAACAGATTCTTTAATCTGCTCTTTGTGACGACGTAAAAAGCGCTGGCGGTTAACAGCACTCTTATTTTTGCCGTTTAGTCGTCGGTCAATAAACTGCGCCATGAGTCACCCCTTATTCGCACCGTGAAACTTAACGTTTCTACGAATCTATATCGCATCCAATCCCCTACCAGAGCGAGGCTCTGGTAGGTACTGCATCGGTTGTCCTTCGGCGTTGAAGGAAGTTTCGTTAACTGCTTCTTATGATGATTTACGTACGCGTAAGTACCATTCAGAGAGCAAACGTACCTGTTTCTCGGTATAGCCTTTCTCCATCATACGAGCGACAAAGTCGTCGTGTTTCTTCTGATCTTCAGAAGACGTTTTGGTATTGAAGGAAATAACGGGTAATAGCTCCTCTGTGTTGGAGAACATTTTCTTCTCAATCACAGTGCGTAGTTTTTCGTAACTTGTCCAAACAGGGTTTTGACCGTTGTTGTTTGCTCTTGCACGTAGAACGAAGTTGACGATTTCATTACGGAAATCTTTTGGATTACTGATTCCCGCCGTTTTTTCGATTTTCTCTAGTTCATTGTTTAGGGCTGCGCGGTCAAACAGCTGACCAGTTTCTGGATCGCGATACTCTTGATCTTGAATCCAGAAATCGGCGTAAGTGACGTAGCGGTCGAAAATGTTTTGTCCGTACTCTGAGTAAGACTCTAGGTAAGCCGTCTGAATCTCTTTACCGATGAATTCAACATAGCGAGGTACCAAGTAGCCTTTCAAGAACTCGAGGTACTTCTCTGCGGTTTCTTGTGGGAATTGCTCGCGTTCAATTTGCTGCTCAATAACGTAGAACAGATGTACTGGGTTTGCCGCGACTTCAGTTTGATCGAAGTTGAAGACGCGTGACAAGATTTTGAAGGCGAAACGAGTCGAGAGACCAGACATCCCTTCATCAACACCTGCGAAGTCACGGTACTCTTGGTAACTCTTCGCTTTAGGGTCGGTATCTTTTAGTGTTTCACCGTCATAAACGCGCATTTTTGAGAAAATAGACGAGTTTTCAGGCTCTTTTAAACGCGACAGAATACTGAACTGAGACAGGAGTTCCAGCGTGCTAGGTGAACAAGGTGCTTTAGATAGTTCAGAGTGATCAAGCAGTTTCTGATAAATCTTAACTTCTTCGGCAACGCGCAGACAGTATGGGACTTTAACAATATATACCCGGTCTAAGAAGGCTTCGTTATTTTTGTTATTACGGAACGTCTGCCACTCTGATTCGTTTGAGTGAGCCAGAATCATGCCGTCAAATGGAAGCGCTGAAAGGCCCTCGGTACCGTTGTAGTTACCTTCTTGAGTTGCGGTAAGGAGCGGGTGCAAGACTTTAATCGGTGCTTTAAACATCTCGACGAACTCCATCAAGCCTTGGTTTGCTCGACAGAGTGCACCGGAGTAGCTGTATGCATCAGGATCGTCTTGCGAGAAGTGTTCAAGCTGGCGTATATCGACTTTACCTACCAAAGAGGAAATGTCTTGATTGTTTTCATCTCCTGGCTCGGTTTTGGCAATCGCGAGCTGATCTAGGATTGATGGTCTTACCTTCACAACTTTGAACTTAGTAATGTCGCCACCAAATTCGTGTAAGCGCTTCGCTGCCCAAGGAGACATAATTGAGCGAAGGTAACGTTTCTCGATGCCGTACTCTTGTTTGAGCAGTTCGCCGTCTTCACTGACGTCAAACAGACAGAAAGGATGATCATTGACCGGGCTGCGTTCACCGTTGGCAGATAGCACATAGATAGGCACTTGCTGCATCAATGCTTTAAGTTTCTCGGCTAAAGACGACTTACCACCGCCTACAGGTCCAAGCAAGTAGAGGATCTGTTTGCGCTCTTCCAAACCCTGAGCCGCATGTTTTAGATAAGAAACAATTTGTTCTATTGCATCTTCCATCCCATAGAAATCTTTAAATGTGTCGTAGCGTGAAATGACGCGATTGGAGAAAATACGACTTAACTGAGGATCTTGGGCGGTATCGATGATCTCTGGTTCGCCAATCGCCATGAGCAATCGTTCTGCTGCATTGGCGTAAGCGCTTTTATCATCTTTACAAAGGCTAAGAAAATCTTGTAGGGACAATTCCTCATCCTTGGAAGCTTCATAGCGTGCTTGGAAATGGTCGAAAATACTCATAATGAATTCCCCTCTGAACCTGTCAAATTGACAATAAACCCGCATAGAAAAGCAAAATCCTTTCTAATTTAAGCCTAGTTGGTTTTTAGAATTTTGCTTAAAAAATATGTGTTTAATTGCAAATTGTGATGAAAAGCAAAATGTAGAGCTTTAGATTGATCCAAATAACAAGAGAGCATTTTTGAGCAAGAATAGGCTGAAGATTAAGTCGTGAAAAACTATTCAAGCTATCAATATGAAATGGTTCGATTTTGCGTTTTTGTGATCGATATTTATCCAGTTTAAGTACGGGTGTTGATTGATTGTACGTCATTCTGTATAGTCCGAGCCCGTATTTAATAGTTAAAGGCATCGATTGTGATGAAATCTTGGTTTAAATGGTTTGCTTTGTCGCCAATTTTGCTCTCACCAAACGGCTTTGCTCAAGTATCTCAGTGGTCGCTGGGTGTCGCTGCTTCGTATTCGCCAGCTGTATATAAAGATACTCCGTCAAACAAAACTGTGATTCCATTGATCGGTTATGAGGGTGAACATGTCTTCCTGCGTGGCTTTAGCGCAGGTTATCGTTTACTGCCAATTGGATCTCCACAAAACCTGATTTTTCGAGTCGTTTATGATCCAAGAACGTTGCAGCCCGATGATTCTGATGACCCTGCTATTCAGCTAATGGATAAAAGAAAAGCCTCTATATTAGGCGGAGTTAGTTATCAACTGGTGACGTTAGCGGGGATGTTCGAGCTAACTGCCGGAAGTGATATTCGTGGTGTACACAATGGACTTTATGCAGAAGCAGCTTGGCGCCTACCAATTCGACGCAATGGCTGGGGAATCACTCCAGCGGTCGGTTATGCGTACAACAGCGCTAAGCTCAACGACCATCTGTACGGGGTGAGCAGCAGTGAAGCGAATCGTGCCCAAGCTGCAGGCTATGATATTGAAGCGTTCGATGCGAGTTGGGATGGCCAATATTTTATTGGAGCTTCTGCCTATATGCACCTGACTCCAAGCATCCGCTTAACTGGTGGGGTTCGTTACACGAATTTAGAAGGGGATGTTCAATATAGCCCTATCGTCGAGAGTGGGGTTTATACCAGTGCTAATATTGGCTTAGCGTACGTTTTCTAGATCTTGGCTTCCTCCTCAATATTGTTTTTGCTTGAGCCATCACGAAAGGTGGCTCAACTTATCCATCTCAGCTATCAATTTCCAATATTCGTACATTGTTCAATATAGATTTGTTAACTTACGAGCTAGATCATAAATTATTTCTAACCCCGAAATATAATGTCGACGACTTACAAACTTACAAGACTTACAAAAGTTAATCAATATAAATAGAAAAATAGTGAAAAGAGCATGCTAAAAAATTTATCGCTTAAGAACAAACTCGCGATTTCTGCGAGTGTTGCCATAGTCATCGGGGGACTACTGGTTGAAGGGCTGTCGTTTCGAGCATCGCTTGAACGGTTAGATGTTGAAGTAGAACAGCGGCTCCAAGGGACTGCATCGTCGTACAATCAGTATGTGTCAGATTGGATCACTGCCAAAGGCCGTTCACTAACGTCGCTTTCGCAAGAGTCAAAAAAGGAAGACATTGTGACTCACCTGAAGCAAGTGAAGAACTCTGCAGGGTTCGATAATGTCTTCCTTGCCTATCCTGATGGTGGTCAAGACAATGCCAATGGTGTTGTTCTTCCTCCTGGTAACGACGACCCTAGGCAGTGGGGTTGGTATCAAAATGCTGTCAAGCAGCCTAGCAAAGTCTTTATGGATAACCCAACCGTCGCAGCAGCCACTGGGGCGAATGTGGTCTCCCTTGGTAAAGCACTGAATCTACACGGTCAGCAAGTAGTGCTTGGTGCCGATGTAGAAATCACAGATATCCTCAGCGGGATGGAAAAGGTGATTTTACCGGGGCAAGGCTACATGTTTATCGCCAATGCGCAAGGCAATGTGTTTGCACACCAAAACACTGAACTTTTGAATCAACCGATTGATAAGCTGGGGCTAACTCAAACTTCTATCGATGAAGCGGTACGAACTGGACATGACATTTATGTGGATGTTCTCGGTAAAGAGTCGGTGGTTTACGCAAGTGAAATTGAAGGCACAGAACTGACAACGGTTGTTGTGGTTGACTATGAATCTCTCGTCTCACCTTTGTTTAGCGCCGTTTGGGGACAGCTACTTGTTACCGGTGTTGTGGTGGTGATTTGTACCATTTTATTCAATATCTTGTGTAATATCCTATTCCGTCCATTAAACAATGTGTCTTCTGCACTCGAACAAATCGCTAATGGCAGTGGCGATCTAACTCAACGCATTGAGGTGGAATCAAACGATGAAGTAGGCAAGTTGGCGAATAACTTCAATGTGTTTGTGGGTAGCCTACAACAGCTGATAGGGCATATTCGTGAGCAGTCTCATCAGCTAACGTCACAATCTGAACTGAGTTCGACCCGGGCACAAAGCGCGGTAGACGAAATTCACCATCAACAACAGGAAATTACACTAGTGGCAACCGCGGTGACGGAACTCGCCAGTGCCACTCAGGAAATTGCTTCGCATGCTGAGCGCACCGTTCAAGCGACACTAGAATCCACCACCAGTACTGAAAATGGTCACGCTTTGGTGGAAAATACCAAAGGCTCAATCAATAAATTGGCTGCTGAGTTGGAAAGTGCCAGCGATGTTGTTAGTGAACTTGAACGACATGGTCAAGAGATTTCGACGGTACTGTCCACCATTCAGGGTATCGCCGAGCAAACCAACTTGCTAGCGCTTAACGCCGCGATTGAAGCAGCGCGAGCAGGCGAGCAAGGACGTGGTTTTGCTGTCGTTGCTGACGAAGTACGAGTGTTGTCTCAGCGCACGCATTCTTCTACTGAAGAAATCAAGAATACCATCACAGTGCTGCAAGAGACGACCAGCCGTGCGGTTGCGATCATGAGCAGCAGTGCCGAACTAGCAGGGATGACGGTCGAAGATGCAGATCGAGCGGCAAATGCGTTGGGTGAGATTAACACGGCGGTAACTCTGATTAGCGATATGGCAACTCAAATTGCTACTGCCGCAGAAGAGCAAACCCATGTGACCAGTGAAATTACCCAGAATGTTACATCGATTAAAGATGTCGCTGACCAACTGGTTATAGGTGCGAATCAAAGCTCGCAGGAGTCTCACCAAGTCAAACATCAAGCAGAAGAGTTAAGTGCTAAGGTCGCAACCTTCAAGCTTTCTTAACCAATAAAGGGGCCACGAGGCCCCTTTTTTAAATCTGTTCAGTCGGATCGATTATGCGTTAAAGATTTGCTTTAGCTCGTTAGCACACAAGTGGTATTGACGCGGGCAGTTACGCCAGGTCGATAGCATACGACGATATTTCTCTTGCATCGGCATCTGAGCGTTAAAGTGGTGGTCAGCTTTATCGAACTGAGGATAAAGACCTTCAGACTCGGTTAGGAAACGAATGTAATTGACCAGTTGTGCTTCTGTTGCAATGTCAAAACCTAAGAAGGTTAGGCGACGTTGATCAACATCTTTACGCTCTTCTTCACTGAGCATTTTGTTTGATTCTTGCATTGCATGATACATCTCCATGATGTCGATGATCTCGCGACACTCAGCTTCGTTTAAGCAACCAAAGTCTTTGTTCAACTCACTCATCTGAAGCTCGTAACCGCGTTCAACGATCGTCTGTAATCGCTGGTATTTTGCTGCATTTTCAGGGTTGAGTTGTGACATCAGAAAGTACTGGTTCGATAGAATCAAACGTTGAGCGTTAGTCATTTCCATAGTGGCCTCACTAAAATAATCTAATACATTTTTAATGTGCTTAGGTTATCCGTTCATCTGGTGTTGAAACATGATCTCAACACATATTTAATATGAAAAGTGCAAAGAATCGACAAATTGTTGATCATTTTTTATGGTAATGATTATAGATGTAATCACGGTCAGAGAAGACCCTTAGCCATTCCGGTTTGAAGACAGAGAACATCGCGACAGACATACCGTTAAGCAGTCCTTCTGGGAACGCGAGAAGTGGTATGAAAATGAGATAATTGTCGACGATCGTCGTCCAGTCGTGGGTTCCTAATAAGTAGAGATAAATGCCGTTAATCAGCAAATGCAGTGAGCCGGTAATGGCGCCGTTGAAAAAGCCTGCAACAAAGATAAAAACGAAAATATTTCTCGGTAGGAACTGGTAGCTGGCTAGAAACACGGCGTGGCTTATAGCAATAGGAACAAAGCAAGAGAAAAGCAGATATTCTGGCAATTGTGGCCAACTCAGTTTGCCAATGATACTCAATGCAATGCTAACTATCACTGAGAGAGCGATGGCGCTTCGCCAACCATACATGAGAGTGAGTGTTGTGAGAGCGAGGAAGTGAATGTTTAGAGCCGTAACAACGCTAGCCTGAGCTGCCCACAATAAGGTGAGTAAGATGACCACGGCAAAGGTGAGGTGCTGAAATCCTTTTTCTGCTTGGAGTTTTGGCCATAGAGCATGTTTGACATCTCGCCAAACAAACAACAGTGCGATCAAAGCAATGGCTAATGCAAACAACTGGTTTAACTGCACACAAACTCCCAAAAAAATACCAACCTGACTAGGGTTGGTATTTTTTACGAATTCATAACCGGATGGTATCAGTATTTTACATTTGAGTGATATTGCTCAAGGATTGATACGATCTTGTCCATGGTTTCTTTACTTGGAGGGTTTACCCCTTCCAGTGGGTAATCGTGACCGAGGGCTTCCCACTTGTGTGCTCCAAGCTTATGGTAAGGCAACAATTCCACTTTTTCGATGTTGTCCATATCCTTGATAAAGTCACCAAGCATATGTGCCGCTTCCTCGTCGTCCGTGTAGCCTGGTACGACAACATAACGAATCCAAGTTTTTTGTCCCAGTTTTTGTAGGTAACGAGCAAAGTCTAACGTGCGTTTATTGGATACACCGATGAAGTCATGATGAATTTCATCTTTCATGTGTTTTAGGTCAAGCATGACCAAGTCGGTGGCTTCCAATACTTCATCGATCACGTCGGTGTGCTTGCGGATATAGCCGTTGGTGTCTAGACAAGTGTGAATGCCTTCCGCTTTAGCTGCGCGGAAAAAGTCGCGAACAAACTCAGGTTGAAGCATTGCTTCTCCCCCCGAACATGTCACACCACCGCCAGAGGCATTCATAAAATGACGGTAACTTTTAGCGTCGTTAATGATCTCTTCAACTGTGACTTCTTTACCACCGTGCGTATCCCACGTATCGCGGTTATGGCAGTACTGACAGCGCATTAGACAGCCTTGCATGAAGACAATGAAGCGGATTCCAGGTCCATCTACGGTTCCGCAGGACTCGAAAGAATGAATACGGCCTGTTGTTGACATGAGCTCATCTCTAATAAGTTATTTGTGCGTTATTTTATTACAAAAAGTGGGGTTTAAATAGGGTTAGAGGTGGTGAGGAGAGACATTTTACCAAATAAGAAAAAAAACCTTACTTGGGCTAAAATGTATGTTATAAAAATGTTGCTAATCATTAAAATATAAATAACAAGTAGATAAGAATTGGCTGGGCAAGTATTAATGCATCCCACTGATGTTAAAAGGATTATTTATGGATATGCTTGCGCTATCTCAAAAGCAAAAGGTCATGCTGTTTCTAGTGGTATTAGTTCTAGGGTTTGTCGCATTGGCCGGTTTTACCTCCTCACGATTGAGTCATATGAGTGACCAGTATCACTCAAGCAGCGATATTGCTACGGGCTCCATGTCGATTTATCAAACACAAAGTAAGATTCTTACGCTAAGTAGTAATCTCGACAACCTTAATGGTGCACTCGTCAACCAAGCCAAACAGGAAATTGGCGCGATTGTTAGTGCCGTTAAAATGGACGCCGAGTTTCTTACTCAAGTCAAACTTGATGCTCAAGCGGACAAGTTGATGAGTACTGTTAGTCAGTTCGAATCTGCAGCTAACCCTTGGTTGAACCTCAAGCAAGAGCTGGGTTTTACAATAGATGAAGGAAAGCTAGGTGAGCTCAAACAACTCGCTAACACGATAGAAAAGAAAATTGAAGAGACGGGTATGGTCACACTCAATTCTGATTTTCAGGCGATGGTAAAGTCGCAACAAAACTATCTGCTGCAACCCAATGAAGAAAACTTAAAGCTATTTAATCGCGCAATGGGCAGTTTTGAAAGTATGTCTAATGTTTACGCGATGTTGGAGCTGTACGAGAAAGAGATTGAGCAATACAAAACCACGTTTGCACGGGTAAGCGAACTTTCACAACAATTGGGTAGCGTCGAACAACAGTTGCTTAACGCTAAAGCATCATTAACTCAGTTGATCTCAGCGATTACTAGCGAGCTGGGTGATATCTCCATGACTTACCAAAGCTCTGCTGAAAGTGCATCTGAGCAAACTCAATGGTCAGTGCTGGTGGCATGTGTCTTATTGGCCGTGTTTACCGTGGCAATTTTTATTATGCAAAGTACCTCTTTGTCTCGTTCGCTAACGAAAACTCGTGAAGTTCTGCATAGTTTGTCAGCAGGTGATCTATCACAGCGAATGTCTCTCACCAACAACCCTAATGATGAATTCAATCAACTTGCCAGCAGCATCAATGAAAGTTGTGAGAACCTAGGCAGCTTGGTCAGTGGCGTGCAGGAAAGCAGCCAAGTGCTGTCTGGAAATGCCGCGGAGTTGAACCAAGGCTTAGACATGCTTGCCCATCATCAGAGCGAAGTGTTGGGGCAAACTCAGCTCTTGGCTTCCGCGACCGAAGAGGTCAGTGTGACCACTCAGGAAGTGTCAAATTCGCTTGAGTTTGTTGCCGAGATTAGCCGCTCTTCAACTCGTTCTGCTGAAGATGGCGCTAAAGTGATAGGCGCAGCAATCGGTTCACTGGAAGAAGTCGGAGCAATTTTAACCTCCGCAGCAAGTCATATCCAACAGTTAGAAGAGGCGTCCTCTAAAGTTGATTCGGTCATGGAGATCATCAATGGCATTGCTGAGCAAACCAACTTGTTAGCATTAAACGCCGCCATCGAAGCAGCCCGAGCGGGGGAGCAAGGACGTGGTTTTGCGGTTGTCGCAGACGAGGTACGCAGCTTAGCGGTGAGAACCGTCGATGCGGTTTCAGAGATTTCAGAAACGATTGACACGATGAAGAAAGAAAGTGCCGAGGTGATTCAGTACATCGGGCAATCTGAGACATCGATGGCGACTGGACGCGAACGTGGTCACGAAGCGATGGATGCTTTAAAAACGATTACCGATAAGGCTGATGAAGCGTCTCAGCAAACTGAAACGATTTTTAGTTCGATCAAAGAGCTAGCAACGACAAGTCAATCAATGGCTGACAGCATGACGCAGATCTCGAGCGCAATGCGTGAGTTGGAAGAGAATAACGAACAGCTTCGTGCGATCAGTGGTCAGGTGGAATCTCGCTCTGGCAGCCTCAATCAAGACTGCCAGCGCTTTAGCATCTAGAAGAAAGCATAAAGAGATAAGCTTCCATTTCCGTAGACGGAGTCGGGAGCTTCTTTGTAATCAGGCGTTTTTGCCGCGGTGCTAAGGGTCGCGCCAAATCCTTGTCCATACCATGCAATACCTGCAACCGCGGTCGCCTGTACGTTTTCCAGTGTCACATCATATACGCTAGGGTCGCTTATCGAAGGGTTTTCATCAATACCCGGTCGGTCACCCTCAACCGTAAAGTCATTGAATCGATAACGACCTTCTATACCAGCAAAGATAAAGAAGCCGCTTTTTGAACCGCCTAACATCCCAGGGCGAAACGTGTATTCGTTGTCTATGTTTGCCGCTCCCATGCTCCCGGCAAGATCTGTCCCCCAGCGCAACATAAATCCAGTAGAAATGTCTGATCGAAAGCTACCAAAGTTACCTTCGGTGACATTAGATAGTTCAAAATCAGTATTGACGATTGAACGGGCGCGCATCATGTTAAAGTGACTGAGGTAACCTACGCTGCCAACTCTCGCATCTTCGATCTGATACTCCCAACCGTTAGGTTCTTTGGAGCCAGTAATACTGTGAACAAAGCTTTGTGCTTGGTCTGCCAGAGAACTTTCCCCTGTGGTACCAATTGTTAAGTTAAAGCGCTGGGCTTGTTGAGGGTGGAGGCTGATGTAGTTCAGCTCAGTGTGAAGGTAGCCAGCATAAGGGCGCTCGTTTTCTAGCGGGTAATCCGCCGAAATGTCCGTTGGCGTATACATCTTATGACCAATGGACAACTCTACTTTATCCAGGGACGCTGCGCCCCACATTGACAAACTCAATGGGGTAAACAGCCAATGGGGGTTAATGGCGCCTGAAGTGTACGTGAGAAAAAGACCATTAGTATAGTCTTGGTCGACACCGAATAACCCATCGTTATCGATAGCAAAGGTGACAGTAGAGCGTTCTGAAGCGTGAACGTTCCATGCGCAAAGTAGCAAAGCAAGTAGAGAGGTTGTTTTTATTTTCATTCAATCGTTACAGCTTGTTGGCAGCAATAGTTCATCATGAACTAAACGTAAGTTTATCAATAGATAAGCAATATCTGTGCCGCAAGAAATTTGACGATGACTGAGATCATTTGTGATTAGGCATAAAAAAGCCCCGCTAAAATAGCGGGGCTTGCTGTTCATTTTTCTGAGACTTATAGAGACTCAGTGAACGTACGTGCGATTACGTCTTTTTGCTGCTCTGCAGTCAGAGAGTTGAAACGTACAGCGTAACCCGATACACGGATAGTTAGCTGAGGGTATTTCTCTGGGTGCTTAACTGCGTCTTCTAGAGTTTCACGGTTAAGAACGTTCACGTTTAGGTGTTGACCACCTTCGATGCCAGCTTCGTGGTGGAAGTAACCATCCATTAGACCTGCAAGGTTAGAACGTTGAGAGTTCTCTTCTTTACCTAGTGCGTTTGGCACGATAGAGAATGTGTAAGAGATACCATCTTTAGCGTCAGCAAACGGTAGTTTACCTACAGATGTTAGTGATGCTACTGCACCTTTCTCATCACGACCGTGCATTGGGTTTGCACCAGGAGCGAAAGGAGCGCCTGCTTTACGGCCATCAGGTGTAGTACCTGTCTTCTTACCGTACACAACGTTAGATGTGATAGTAAGGATAGACTGAGTAGGGATTGCATCACGGTAAGTCTTAAGCTTACGGATTTTACCCATGAAGTTAGAAACAAGTTCACAAGCCATGTCATCAACACGTGCGTCGTTGTTACCAAATTTAGGGTAATCGCCTTCGATTTCGAAGTCGATTGCAATGCCGTCTTCATCACGGATAGGTTTAACTTTCGCGTGTTTGATTGCAGATAGTGAGTCAGCTGCAACAGATAGACCAGCGATACCACAAGCCATAGTACGACGAACGTCACGGTCATGAAGAGCCATAAGTGCTGCTTCGTAGCTGTACTTGTCGTGTGAGTAGTGGATTGCGTTTAGTGCAGTCACGTATTGCTTAGCTAGCCAATCCATTAGGTTGTCTAGACCAGCCCAAACTTTGTCGAAGTCTAGAACTTCGTCAGTCATCGCTTCAGTCTTAGGACCAACTTGCATCTTAAGCTTCTCATCTACACCGCCGTTGATAACGTAAAGTAGAGTCTTAGCTAGGTTTGCACGAGCACCGAAGAACTGCATGTGCTTACCGATAACCATTGGCGATACACAACAAGCGATAGCGTAGTCATCGTTGTCGAAATCTGGACGCATTAGATCGTCGTTTTCGTACTGGATAGAAGAAGTATCGATAGATACTTTCGCACAGAACTTCTTGAAGCCATCAGGTAGCTGCTCAGACCAAAGTACAGTGATGTTTGGCTCTGGAGAAGGACCCATTGTGTATAGTGTGTTTAGGAAACGGAAGTTTGTACGTGTAACTAGCGTACGACCGTCAACACCCATACCACCCATAGATTCTGTAGCCCAGATTGGGTCGCCAGAGAATAGCTCATCGTACTCTGGAGTACGTAGGAAGCGAACCATACGTAGTTTCATTACGAAGTGGTCGATCATTTCCTGAGCTTGTTCTTCAGTGATAACACCGTTTGCGATATCACGCTCAACGTAAACGTCAAGGAACGTAGAAGTACGGCCTAGAGACATTGCCGCGCCGTTTTGAGATTTAACCGCTGCTAGGTAACCGAAGTAAGTCCACTGGATAGCTTCTTGAGCGTTAGTCGCAGGACCAGAAATGTCGAAGCCGTACTTAGCTGCCATTTCTTTCATTTGACCTAGTGCACGGTGCTGCTCTTGAATCTCTTCACGAAGCTGCATGGTCATTTGTAGGTCATCACCCGCTTCAAGTTTTTCTTGAGTTGAGTGGAATTGAGCGACTTTGTCTTTGATTAGGAAGTCGATACCGTATAGTGCTACGCGACGGTAGTCACCGATGATACGACCACGGCCGTATGCGTCAGGAAGACCAGTTAGAACACCAGACTTACGACATTTTAGGATATCAGGAGAGTAAACATCGAAAACACCTTGGTTGTGTGTTTTGCGGTACTCAGAGAAGATTTTTGAAACTTGTGGGTCAAGTTCTCGACCGTAAGCTTTACAAGAACCTTCGATCATACGTACGCCGCCGTTTGGCATGATTGCACGTTTTAGAGGTGCTTCAGTTTGAAGACCTACGATAGTTTCTAGATCTTTCTCGATGTAGCCTGCATCGTGAGCAGTGATGGTAGAGATAAGTGAAGTATCGAAATCAACTGGAGCGTGAGTAGAGTTCTCTAGTTTGATACCTTCCATTACCTTAGCCCAAAGCTTTTGAGTTGCTTCAGTACCTTCAGAAACTAGGAAAGATTCGTCGCCTTCATACGGTGCGTAGTTCTTCTGAATGAAATCACGAACGTTTACTTCGTTTTGCCAATCACCTTCAGCAAAACCTTCCCAAGCTTTAGCAAATTGCTCTGCCATGACATACCTACCTTTTTAGTAGAAAAAACACGTACCTATCAAACTATTGAGCCAGTTCGATTCCCATCGCTGGGTCGGTACACTCTTAATGAATAACAATATGTATAGTCTTTAAAATCGATCACCGAAAGGTCATAAAACTATAAATATTGTCACTACTTTTTACATGGGATCTTATTAACTTGGTTTCAAGGTT
>NZ_AEVT01000012.1 GCF_000189275.1 Vibrio sinaloensis DSM 21326
ATAAGAGAGCCCGTTTGCAAGAACGGGCTTTTTTAGTCCTACCGGGACATCTTGATGCTGATATAGCTCAGGTGGTAGAGCGCATCCTTGGTAAGGATGAGGTCCCCAGTTCGAGTCTGGGTATCAGCACCATTTACTGTTTGTTTTATGCTTTTACGAAGAGTCTAAAGCAAAACGTAAAGAATTTTACTTGGCAACCATAGCGATTTGGACCCACCTGATTCCATGCCGAACTCAGAAGTGAAACGAATTAGCGCCGATGGTAGTGTGGGGTTTCCCCATGTGAGAGTAGGACATTGCCAGGTTCTTATTTAGACTCAAGAGTCTGACCAATGCGGAGTGGTAGTTCAGTTGGTTAGAATACCGGCCTGTCACGCCGGGGGTCGCGGGTTCGAGTCCCGTCCACTCCGCCATTAAATTAAGAAAGCCTAGCCTTACGACTAGGCTTTCGCCGTTTTAGAAGCCCGTTGCGTGAGCAACGGGCTTTTTGCGTTAAGAGTAATGAATAACAGCGTTATTTCGCTTCGTTTAAATCCCAATCATACTCATAACTGAGCTTACCGCTTAAGTTTGCTAATTCAGGGCGGTATCTGGCTAGGTGTTGAATCAGTTGTTGTTTGTTACCAAAATCTTCTGCAAACCAATCATAAATTGAAGAAAGCTGTGTTTTACCCTGTAATTGAAGAACGCCCTTATCACTATTAACAAACTCTTTAGCCGCTTTCTCTAATAGTTGCTCGGTGTTGTCAGCAGTAAACGCTATGGGTTGCAGGTTTGGGCAACCTAGACTGGCGCAATTCACGGCATAATGAGTGCGTGGGTCATTCCAAATAGGGCGTAAGATTCGGTGTTCTATATCATTTAGGGTCAGATCTTTACCGGCAACTTTGACTACTTCATCACCCCATGGTCCAAAGCTGAACAGTCCACCTAACTTTGTGATCGATTTGACTGGGTAGGCCTCAAGAATAAGCTCGACCGTTATCGCATTATAAAGGTTGACCCAATAAGCGTATTGCTGGTTTAAGGGGTAATCTCGTGGATCGGTTTCTGCGAGTTTAGCAATATACTGAGCTAGTTTCTGTTTGTCTTCGGATGACACGGAACCATATTTAACCAGTGTATAGTCACCGTCGGTAACTAAGTATCGATCTAGAAAAGACTGCCACTCTAGATGCGAAATGGTCGCCGTATTGGTTGAATTAGATTGTTGCCAAAAGGGCCAAAGATCGGATTTTGGTGCGGCGAACGATTGGAAAGAGAGAAAAGCCAGTAGTAGAGTAACAATGCGTCTCATTAGATTAAGTCCTTTTTGGAAAGTGCTTTAACTACTAGACCTAGCGATTAACGGGTTTGTTTCGTAAATAAACAAAAAAGGTTAGCCGAAGCCAACCTTTTGTTTGTCGAAACACGCACTTTACCTATTTCAGGAAGCTAGGAATGTTCGCTTCATAGGCGGCAATCTTGTCTTCGTGCTGAAGAGTCAAGCCAATGTTATCTAGGCCATTTAATAAACAGTGACGACGGAACTCATCAATTTCAAATGAGTATTCCTTGCCGTTCGCACGAACGACATTTGCTTCTAGATCGACTTCAACCTGCGCACCTTCGTTTGCTTCAACGAATTGGAATATCTCATCCACTTCTTGCTCAGTTAGGCGAACTGGCACCATTTGGTTATTGATTGAGTTGCCGTAGAAGATATCGGCAAAGCTTGGAGCGATCATCGCCTTGATACCGTAATCGGCTAGTGCCCACGGTGCGTGTTCACGTGATGAGCCACAACCAAAGTTTTCACGAGCGAGTAGGATAGACGCGCCTTGGTAGCGAGGAGCATTCATTACAAACTCTGGGTTTGGCTGCTGACCTGCGTCATCAAGGAAGCGCCAATCATGGAATAGGTGCTTACCAAAACCTAGACGAGACACTTTTTGTAGGAATTGCTTAGGAATGATTGCATCGGTATCAACGTTCGCTGCATCTAGAGGAACAACTAAGCCTGTGTGTTGTTTGAAACCTGACATCGTTCTCTCCTTAATCCAACTCACGAATATCGACAAAGTGGCCAGCGATCGCTGCCGCTGCTGCCATCGCAGGGCTTACCAAATGGGTACGGCCATCGCGGCCTTGGCGGCCTTCAAAGTTACGGTTTGAAGTTGACGCACAACGTTCGTGCGGACCTAAACGGTCATTGTTCATTGCTAGACACATAGAACAACCCGGTAGACGCCACTCAAAGCCTGCGTCTTTAAAGATTACGTCTAAGCCCTCAGCCTCCGCTTGGGCTTTTACTTGCTCTGAGCCAGGTACGATTAGCGCTTGCACGTTATCCGCGACCTTGCGACCTTTTGCCACTTCCGCAGCAGCGCGCATATCTTCTATTCGCGAGTTAGTACAAGATCCAACGAATACTTTATCAACCTTGTAGTCAGACAGCGCTTTACCAGCTTCTAGACCCATGTAAGCCAAGGCTTTTTCTGCCGATGCTTTTTCTACTGGATCAGCAAAGCTTTCTGGAGCCGGGATAGGTTGGTCAACGGCAATGACCTGACCTGGGTTAGTGCCCCAAGTTACTTGTGGTTTGATGTCTGCTGCGTTTAGCGTTACGACAGCATCAAACTCGGCATCGTCGTCCGTCTTTAACGATGACCAGTATTCGATTGCCGCTTCTAAGTCTTCACCTTGCGGTGCGAACTTACGACCCTTGATGTATTCGAATGTGGTTTCATCTGGAGCGATAAGACCAGCTTTCGCGCCTAGTTCGATAGCCATGTTACATACTGTCATACGACCTTCCATCGTAAGATCAGTAATCGCTTCACCGCAGAACTCAACCACGTAACCAGTACCACCTGCAGCCGTCGTTTCACCGATGATGGCTAGTACGATATCTTTTGCCGTGATGCCAGGTGCAACCTTGCCTTTTACTTCGATCTTCATCGTTTTGGCGCGCGCTTGTTTTAGCGTTTGTGTTGCTAGAACGTGCTCAACCTCGGAAGTACCGATACCAAATGCTAGTGAGCCGAATGCACCATGCGTTGCGGTGTGTGAGTCACCACAAACGATCGTCATGCCTGGAAGCGTGATACCTAGCTCAGGTCCCATAACGTGTACAATACCTTGGTATTTATGGTTGATGTCGTAAAGCGTGACACCAAACTCTTCACAGTTTTTTGATAGCGTTTCCATTTGGATACGCGCCATCTCACCGGATGCATTAATGTCTTTTGTTTGTGTGGAAACATTGTGGTCCATGGTCGCAAATGTCTTGCTTACTTGACGAACCTTGCGACCTTTCTCACGTAGACCGTCGAACGCTTGTGGAGACGTAACCTCATGAACCAAGTGTCGGTCTATGTATAAAATTGGGTTCTCACCCTCAGCGGCTACCGCAACGTGTGCGTCGTAGACTTTTTCGTATAATGTTTTGCCCATTATCACTATCCTGTGTATAGCTCCTGACAACGGCTTATCAGGAGCGAATAATTATTATCTGTCTGCTTAAATTAAGAGTTTAAGATGTACTCTGCGATCTTATCGCCCATTTCTGAAGTCGATAGGGCCGGCTTGTCACCTGATAGATCGCCCGTTAGTTCACCTGCTGATAGCGCTTTAGATACCGCAGCCTCAATGTCTTGAGCGGCAGCTTCTTCACCTAGACTGTAACGTAGCATCAGTGCAGCCGATAGAATTTGCGCAACTGGGTTGGCAATATTCTTACCTGCGATGTCTGGCGCACTGCCACCTGCAGGTTCGTATAGGCCAAACTTGCTTTCGTTTAATGAGGCCGAAGGAAGCATCCCCATCGAGCCCGTGATCATTGCGCATTCATCAGAGATAATGTCACCGAAGATGTTTGAACACAGCATAACGTCGAACTGAGCGGGATCTTTGATTAGCTGCATGGTAGCGTTATCGATGTACATGTGTGATAGCTCAACATCTGGGTAATCTTTTGCGATCTCTTCAACCACTTCACGCCATAGGATAGAGCTTTGCAGTACGTTTGCTTTATCGATAGAACATACTTTCTTACGACGTAGTCGCGCAGACTCAAAGGCAATCTTTGCGATACGTTCGATCTCGAAGCGGTGGTAAACCTCAGTGTCAAAAGCTTTCTCGTTTGGACCTTCCCCTTCACGCCCTTTTGGTTGGCCAAAGTAGATGCCACCAGTTAGCTCGCGCACAACTACGATATCGAAGCCGTTTCCTGAGATGTCTGCACGTAGTGGTGAAAACGCTTCTAGGCCTTTATGGATCTGTGCTGGACGTAGGTTACAGAACAGTTGGAAATGTTTACGCAGAGGAAGTAGCGCACCACGTTCAGGTTGATCGTTGGGTGGTAGGTGTTCCCACTTTGGACCACCCACGGAACCAAATAGCACCGCATCTGACTCTTCACATGCTTTTATGGTACTTTCTGGAAGTGGACAACCGTGATTGTCGATGGCGATACCGCCAACGTCGTGCTCGTCGCGAGCGAATTCAATGCTGTGCTTCTTTTCAATTGCATCAAGTACTTTGTGTGCTTGAGCCATTACTTCTGGGCCAATACCATCGCCAGGTAAAACAGCGATTTTGTAAGTTTTGTCTGTCATGTTATTCCTTTAATTTTTATGTTGCCCCAGGGCGACTCTCGTCCCTGGAGTCTGTTTTATACTGTTGCGATTTTATTCTGTTTGATTTCGGCGATTTGGTCTGCGCGATGGATGCTATTGATTACGTGCAATAGCGCTTGCCCAGAAGCTTCTACAATATCGGTGGATACGCCTGTACCGTGGTATTTACGACCTTTGTAGTTCGCGATGATGTCTGCTTGGCCTAAGCCGTCTTCACCTTCACCTTTCGCGGTTAAATCAAACTTGTCTAGCACAATATCATAACCAGTTACGCGATAGATACATTGGTAAAGTGCATCAACTGGGCCGTTTCCTACAGCGGCCTCAGAGGTTTCTTGGTCGCCGCATTGAAGTTTGATGCTAGTTGTTGCCATCACGCTACCAGATTGAACGCTTAGGTAGTTCAACTTGTAGAAGTCATCTTCCTCACGCAAGTTAGAGAAGTGCATTAACGCTTCTAGGTCGTAATCGAAAACTTGCCCCTTACGGTCTGCTAGTTTTAGGAAGTCTTCGTACAACGCATCTAGATTGTATTCCTCTTCTTTATAGCCCATTGCATCCATATGACTTTTCACTGCAGCGCGGCCAGAGCGACTGGTTAGGTTTAAGGCTTGGTTTTTAAGACCAATAGACTCAGGTGTCATGATCTCGTAAGTGTTTTTGTTCTTTAACATGCCATCTTGGTGGATACCAGAAGAGTGGCTGAACGCGTTCGCACCAACAATGGCTTTGTTATCTTGAATTGGCATATTACAAAGCTGGCTGACCAACTTGCTGGTGCGATGGATCTCTTCATGTTTAAGGCCAGTATGAACACCTAACAACTCTTGGCGGGTCTTGATGATCATAGCGATCTCTTCCAAAGAACAGTTGCCTGCACGTTCACCAATGCCATTAATGGTACCTTCAATCTGACGTGCGCCCGCTTGTACTGCGGCAATGGAATTCGCAACAGACATTCCAAGGTCATCATGACAGTGAACAGAAATAATGGCTTTATCTATATTTGGTACACGGTTGAACAAGGTTTGAATGATGCCGCCAAACTCATTAGGCACTGTGTAGCCAACCGTATCTGGAATGTTGATGGTGCTGGCACCTGCGTCGATGGCGGCTTCCACCATACGACATAAGTTATCAATCGGGGTGCGTCCAGCGTCTTCACACGAGAATTCGACATCATCGGTATACTGACGTGCATGTTTAACGGCTTTTACCCCCATCTCAACGACGTCATCGTAGCTACGGCGCAATTTATCTTGAACGTGTACGGTAGAAGTCGAGATAAAAGTATGGATACGGAATTGCTCGGCAACTTTCAAAGCTTCTGCTGCAGCATCAATATCTTTTGCAACAGCACGTGAAAGAGCACAGATGCGGCTGTTTTTGATGTTGCGTGCGATGGTTTGTACCGATTCAAAATCACCTGGTGAAGAGACTGGAAAGCCCGCTTCAATTACATCAACGCCGAGCCTTTCTAGCGCATAGGCAATTTGCAGTTTCTCTTTAACTGTCAAGCTTGCTGACAACGCTTGTTCGCCATCACGTAAAGTGGTGTCGAAAATAATGACTTGATCGTTCATGTGTGCTTCCTTAGTGATTTCGATGCCTGAGGCATCAGTTAATCGTTTACTTCCGGTATTTAGATATAAAAAAACCCGCATCTGTGTGCGGGTCTAGTGTCATTCTGTGTGGGAATTTTTCTTCCACAGCCAACCCGCGCGATTATGTCACGATAAGGAGGAGGCTCAGCAGGAGAGAAAAACGTTTAATCATTGTTAACGGTTCCTTTAAGCGGTCGTTAATTAATCCACAAATTTAAGTTAACAAATTAGTACCGTACTCAAACGGTCACGTCAACCGCTAAACAAGAAAATGGTCATTTTTTTTCTGTAGGGAGGCTTTATAAGAATAAATGGTGGCTTTTCGACGAATATTTAATTACTTCACCGGATGATTCCTTATGAATGATTCGGCGAGCTTTTGATAGAGATGGGTTGCTCCGGTAAAGCAAAGTGCGCTTCTTTGGTTATCCCTTTCTATGTTCTCCGTTTAAATTGTCATTGGATCTCCGCCAAAGCTTCATGGTTCTGTCACTGTTCTCTTCTAATTTTGAACGCATAACGTCGCAAAGGAGCTATACAATGCGTTCGATAGAGCCTATTGCCAAAATGGATTTGGCGTTTTCATTATTTTGTTTACAACATAGATTTAGTCTGCCTTTATCTCGCGTAAGTAAGGCAGTGTCTCATACTGGCGATGGTCATCTTTATGCGGTGATCGGTCTGCTCGCTTGGTGGTTTGATGGTGAGATTGGGCGCTGGTTACTGCTTGCTGGACTCATGGCCTTTTCTATCGAGCTTCCTATCTATTGGCTTGCCAAGAATCTTTTTAAGCGACGCCGTCCTCAAGAGCTGTCTGAGTTGGTCACTTCTTTCATTACCCCATCTGATCGCTATAGCTTACCGTCAGGGCACACTGCTGCCGCTTTCTTAATGGCGACATTATTAAATGTGTTTTACCCCGATCTCGGTGTGTTTGCTTTTGTTTGGGCGAGTTTGATAGGAGCTGCACGTATTATGCTCGGCGTGCATTTTTTGACTGATGTGGTGTTGGGATCACTATTAGGTATTGCAAGCGCCCAACTGGCTTTAAGCCTTTTATCATAGGTGAAATATGAAAGTTTTGTATGGAGTTCAGGGAACGGGGAATGGACATATTGCCCGCGCAAGAGCGATGCGTAAGGCATTAGCACTGCGCGGTGTAGAGGTGGACTTTCTCTTTAGTGGTCGAGATCAAAGCAAGTATTTTTCAATGCAGGACTTTGGCAACTATCAAACACGTCGTGGCTTAACCTTTGTGACGCAAAATGGACAGGTGAATTACCTTAAAACGGCGTTAAAAAACAATCTTGTGAGCTTATGGCGAGAAGTTAATGGTCTAGATTTGTCTCATTATGATCTCGTGTTGAATGATTTTGAGCCGGTCACGGCTTGGGCGGCAAAAAAACAAGCGAAACCTGTCATCAGTATTAGTCATCAAAATGCTTTTCGTTACAGTGTTCCACTCAAAGGGGCAACTTGGCTCGATAAAAAAATCATCGAGAATTTTGCCCCTGCTGAGTATCACATAGGACTGCATTGGTATCATTTTGATCAACCTATTTTGCCACCTATTGTCCATACCGCAGATACACAAGCTGATGTTGAAGACTTTGTCTTGGTGTATTTGCCTTTTGAAGCTCTCAGCGATATCTCGGAGCTATTACTGCGTTTCTCTAGTCAGAATTTTGTTTGTTATCACCCTGATATCATCGATGCGGAGCAGATAGAGAACATCCAATTATTGCCTTTGAGTTTCGAAGGTTTTCAGTATCATTTACATCGCTGTGCAGGAGTCATGGCTAATGGCGGATTTGAACTGCCTTCTGAGGCTCTAACGCTTGGGAAAAAGTTGTTGCTCAAACCGCTTGCGGGTCAGTTTGAACAATTAAGCAATGTGGCAACTCTAGAAGATTTAGGGATGGCGACCTGCATGGAAAGCCTCAATGCGGCGACAGTGCGCCAGTGGTTAGATGAAGAGCAGGCGGAAAGTGTCCATTACCCAAATGTTGCCCAAGCGATTGTAGATTGGATACTGAAAGGAGAGTGGAGCAGCCAAACCGATCTCACCACTAAACTGTGGGAGCAAGTCGACTTTCCCAGTTACGTCACCAATATATAGTTTCAGTTAGTCAGCCAGAAAACAGCATCTAATCATTGATGCTGTTTTTGTATTTAGTGATCAATTAATCAGCGAGGTTTATGGTCTGACACTCGCCATTAACATGTTGTGAAAAGTTATTTTAGCTAGCTAAAAACAGGCTTAGAAAAGCTTGAGGTTTTTTTATAATTGATATAACTATTTGATTTGTAGTAATTATCTTATTAAGTAAGTAAAAAATACTGATTAATTGTCAATCTTGTTGCCAGCCTCTGATTGATTCGTTGATAGTAGGGTTCTGTTGGAAATTATCTAACAAATAAATATTACAAAAGCAGGTTATCTATTCCTAACCGCAATTCACTTTCAGAACCATTTACACTGATGAATATCAAGAGGCTTGACCCATGATCGATAAAAAAGAATCTATGAGTGCCATCGCTAGTTACCGCATGGAAAGCACTCTACGTGGAGTAGATCTAAACCTTCTCACTGTTTTCGATGCAGTAATGCAAGAGCAAAATATTACCCGTGCAGCACACAATCTGGGCATGTCTCAGCCTGCTGTAAGTAATGCAGTCGCTCGCCTTAAAGTGATGTTCAATGATGAACTCTTTATGCGCCAAGGTCGTGGCATTCAACCAACTCAGCGCGCTCGCCAATTGTTTGGCCCAGTGCGCCAAGCGTTGCAACTTATTCGTAATGAACTTCCAAGTTCTATCTTCTCTCCAGAAACATCGACGCGCCTGTTTAAGCTTGCGATCTGCAGCCCATGTGACATGCGTTTTGCTCCAAACATCATGACGAACATCCATGAACAAGCGCCAAGCGTGCAGCTTCATTTAGATGCTGAGTTTGATCGTCAGTTGGCTGAACGCATGCGCTACCAAGAGATTGACTTCGTTATCGATTATGCTCGATTTGACGATCAAGGTTTCTCAAGCACTGAAATTTTCCAAGATGAGCTTGTTGTTGTTGCGGCTAAGTCTCATCCACGTATCCAGTCGCAGGTAACGCCTGAACAGTTACGTGCAGAGCGCCACGCTAAATTGTCTCGAGTTCACGGCCAACGTAGCTTCTCTGAGCAGGCATACCGTGAAATGGATGTGCAAGCGTACTACGAAGGAACAAGCTTAAGTAACGTATTGTATGTTGTTGGCCAATCGGAGCTTGTTACCATTGCACCGCGTTGGATGGTGGAAAATGCAGCCAATAAAGACCAACTGCAAGTGTTAGATTTCCCATTTGAAAATGGCAAGATCAGCGGCTTCTTGAGCTGGCATGAATCGAGTGAAAAAGACAAAGGTCATATCTGGCTACGTGACCAGTTAATGATGATTTGTGGCGAGGTTGTCGCACTCGACTAATCTTTCGTCACTTTGTCTTTAAAAACCTTGAGTGGTCTGCGGTCATTCAAGGTTTTTTACTATTTAATTGATAACTTTGATACGCGTCAGTTGCCTTTTATGACCCGAAATGTACACTTGTGCGCTCAAAAAAGCTTACATGTGTAAGCTAAAGGTAAAGAAGATGGCCAACTTAGATTTTCATATCGTAAAACGAATTCGTGAACAGATTGCTAAAGGCGGCGATCGTATTGCTCTCAAACATAAAGTGAGCGATGTGTGGAACGGCATCAGTTGGAAGCAATTTGGTCAGCAGATCGACGCGTTATCGCTGGCACTATTAAGCCGCGGGTTACAAGTCCAAGATAAAATCGGCATATTCTCCAACAACATGCCTCAATGGACAGTGGCTGATTTTGCGGCATTACAACTTCGTGCCGTTACTGTACCTATCTATCCGACCAACACTCCAGCGCAGTCAGCGTATATTCTCCAGAATGCGGACGTTAAAGTTCTCTTTGTTGGTGAGCAGCCACAGTTTGATGCTGCTGTTTCTATTTTTGACCAATGCGAGCAGCTAGAGTTGATCGTTGCAATGTCGGATGACATTGACGTTGGCGAGCATGATTTTGCGTTACATTGGCAGCAATTTATTGCTCAAGGCACTAAAGAGCACCATGCTGAATTAGAGCAGCGCTTGGCGGATGCAAACTACGATGATTTACTCACTCTAATTTATACCTCAGGCACAACAGGCCAACCTAAAGGGGTTATGTTGGATTACGCGAACATTGGTGCTCAGCTAGAAGGGCATGATCAACGTTTAAGCCTGTCCGAAGATGATGTATCGCTGTGTTTCTTACCTCTTTCACATGTGTTTGAACGCGCATGGACTTTCTACGTCCTCTATAAAGGGGCAACCAACTGCTACCTGCAAGATACAATGCAAGTTCGGGATGCGTTGGCCGACGTTCGTCCTACGGTAATGAGCGCAGTTCCGCGTTTCTATGAAAAAATCTTTTCTGCAATTCATGAGAAAGTGGCTAAAGCCCCATTCATTCGCAAAGTGTTGTTCACTTGGGCGGTGAACATGGGCGCGAAGATGGCAGCTTGTCATCAAGAAGGACGTAACCCTTCCTTCGCCCTGAAAAAAGCCCATGGCCTTGCGGATAAACTGGTTTTATCGAAACTGAGAGCGCTTCTTGGTGGCCGTATCAACTTTATGCCCTGTGGCGGTGCAAAACTTGATGAAACGATTGGCCGTTTCTTCCATGCAATAGGGATTAACGTCAAGCTTGGCTATGGCATGACGGAAACTACGGCAACCGTCTCGTGCTGGGATGATCAGTGTTTTGATCCAGACTCCATTGGCATGGCTATGCCTGGTGCTCAAGTTAAGATTGGTGAAAACAACGAAATCCTAGTCCGTGGTCCAATGGTGATGCGTGGCTACTACAAAATGCCAGAAGAAACAGCCAAGACATTTGATGAGCATGGTTTCTTAAAGACAGGTGATGCCGGTCATATCGATGAAAACGGTAACCTCTTCATCACCGACCGAATCAAGGAACTGATGAAAACTTCTAATGGTAAGTACATCGCCCCTCAAATGGTTGAAGGAACCATTGGTAAAGATCATTTCATCGAGCAGATTGCGGTGATTGCTGATACGCGCAAATTTGTTTCAGCATTGATTGTGCCTTGTTATGACTCACTTGAAGAGTATGCCAAAGAGCTAAATATCAAATATCACGATCGTGTTGAGTTGATCAAACACCATCAAATCGTAGAGATGCTGGAGCAACGCGTTAATGATTTGCAGAAAGAACTCGCTAAGTTCGAGCAAGTCAAAAAGTTCAAGTTGTTACCTCGTGCCTTCTCTATGGATGAAGGTGAGCTGACACCAACGCAAAAACTTCGCCGGAAAGTCATCAACGATAAATATCAGGATGAAATCGAAGAAATGTACACAGATAAGTCTGATAACAAGTGATTTCCTGTTAGTTAATTTTTAGATTGATTAAATATCCCCCAAAAGCATTAGATTGTTGTTGGGGGATTTTTTTGTCTCGATGAAAAGTGAATTGAGTACAGGAATTCTGAGGCTAGAGGTTTGTTTGCTAATATTTTATTCTGAATTTTTAGGTAGGGCGTTTTCAATATTCTAATATCTCCCTTCTTTACGGCTGCATTTCCTTATACTCCTCCAATATACAGCATCTTGTTTAATTTGAGAGATAAATCGCATTAGACCCCTTGATAAGAAAACGTTACATTTGTTGCGTTAGCTTGCTTTTTGTTATCGAACAGCAAGACATAGCCGAAAAAGTGGAAGTATTTCGAATTAGGCTACGAATAAGACCTAGACTATGCAAAACCAGCCCAATTAGTTGACCTTATTAATTGGAGAACTGGTAAGGAGAAAAATATGGCAGCAATGTTGTCCGGTGCAGAGATGGTGGTTCAATCTCTGATCGAAGAAAGTGTAGAGCAAATCTTCGGCTACCCTGGTGGCTCCGTTCTTGATATCTACGATGCACTTCACGCGAAAGACGATCAAATCAAACACGTACTTGTTCGCCACGAACAAGCAGCAACTCATATGGCTGATGGCTATGCTCGTGCAACTGGAAAACCAGGTGTCGTGCTAGTATGTTCAGGTCCGGGTGCAACCAATACCATCACAGGGATTGCAACTGCATATATGGACTCAATTCCAATGATCGTGATTTCAGGTAACGTTCCAAACAGCTTGATTGGTAATGATGCTTTCCAAGAGTGTGACATTGTGGGTGTATCGCGCCCTGTAGTGAAACACAGTTTCTTAGTGAAAAGAGCAGAAGACATTCCTGAAACGGTGAAGAAAGCGTTTTATATTGCGACGACAGGTCGTCCTGGTCCCGTCGTGATTGATTTACCAAAAGACGTGATGAACCCGCAAATCAAACTGCCATACGAGTACCCTGAAAGCATTTCGATGCGTTCATACAAACCAACAACGACAGGCCATAAAGGTCAAATTAAGAAAGGCCTTAAAGCGCTGCTAGAAGCGAAAAAGCCGGTATTGTATGTTGGTGGTGGCGCGGTTATCTCAGAAGCTGACACACAGTTACTCAAGTTAGCTGAAGCGCTCAACTTACCAGTCGTGAGTACCCTGATGGGGCTTGGTGCTTTTCCAGGTACTCATAAAAATTCATTAGGAATGCTCGGTATGCATGGTGCTTATGAAGCCAATATGGCGATGCACAATGCTGATCTTATTTTTGGTGTCGGTGTACGCTTTGATGACCGTACTACCAATAATTTAGAAAAATACTGCCCTAATGCCAAAGTAATGCATATTGATATCGATCCTTCTTCGATCTCTAAGAACGTTAAAGCGGATCTGCCGATTGTAGGATCTGCGGAAAAAGTACTCGAGAGCATGCTTAAGCTGCTGGAAGAGCAAGGCGGTGTTAATGATGCTGAAGCAATCCAAAGCTGGTGGGATGATATTCAAGTATGGCGCGATCGCGATAGCTTAGCATTTGAAACTTCTCCAGAACGCATTAAGCCGCAGCAAGTCATTCAAACCTTACACAAGCTCACTAATGGTGATGCTTACGTTGCGTCTGACGTTGGTCAGCATCAAATGTTCGCCGCGCTTTACTACCCATTCAACAAACCTCGTCGCTGGATCAACTCTGGTGGTTTAGGCACGATGGGCTTTGGCTTGCCAGCTGGTATGGGTGTGAAGTTTGCCAAGCCAGATGAAGAAGTGGTTGTTGTTACGGGGGATGGCAGTATTCAAATGAACATTCAGGAATTGTCGACCGCAATGCAGTACGATATCCCTGTTAAGATCATCAATTTGAACAACCGTTTCCTTGGTATGGTTAAGCAATGGCAAGACATTATTTACCAAGGTCGTCACTCTAATTCTTACATGAGCTCAGTCCCGGATTTCGCCGCCATTGCGGAAGCTTACGGTCACGTAGGTATTCGTATTGAAACTGTCGATCAACTTGAGTCCGGTTTAAAGCAAGCGCTTGAAATGAAAGATCGCCTTGTATTTGTAGACATTAACGTTGATGAAACTGAGCACGTATACCCTATGCAGATCAAAGGCGAGGGTATGGATAAGATGTGGTTAAGCAAGACGGAGAGAACCTAAGATGAGACACATTATTTCGCTTTTAATGGAAAACCAACCTGGTGCCCTGTCTCGTGTTGTCGGCTTGTTTTCTCAGCGTGGCTACAACATCGAGTCATTAACAGTCTCGCCAACGGATGATGAGACTTTGTCGCGTTTGAATATCACAACGATTTCAGACGAAATGAAGCTAGAGCAGATTCAAAAACAACTTAATAAGCTCATTGATGTGCTTAAAGTGCAAGAAGTGTCAGAGCTTGAGCATATAGAGCGTGAGCTGATGATGGTCAAAGTTAAGGCCAGTGGTTTTGCTCGAGCCGAGGTTAAACGGACCGCAGACATATTCCGTGGCCAAATCGTCGATGTGACGTCTTCTCAATATACGGTTCAGCTGGCTGGAACGAGTGAGAAACTTGACGCGTTCATTCAGGCGATTTCTGAGGTGACAGAAGTGATAGAAGTTGCGCGCAGTGGTGTCGTTGGTATTGCCCGCGGAGAGCGTGCTCTAAAGCCTTAATGAATCTGAATTAATAGCAATAAAAAACCACCGCTCAGCGGTGGTTTTTTGTCTCTGGATGACAGGATTAGTGAAGTATACGGGCACGAATGGTGCCTTCAATTTTCTTCAGCTTAGCGAGTGCTTCTTCGGAGCGGCCTGATTCCACATCGATAACCACATAGCCGATGTCTGCTGCTGTCTGTAAGTATTGACCCGCGATGTTAATGCCTTCTTCAGCGAAGATGGTGTTAATTTGCGTTAGGATACCTGGACGGTTTTTGTGAATGTGCAGTAGACGTGAGCAATCACGGTGCTCAGGCAATGATACTTCAGGGAAGTTGACGCTCGATAAGGTTGAACCATTGTCGGAGTATTTCGCCAATTTACCTGCCACTTCAACGCCAATGTTTTCTTGTGCTTCTTGAGTTGAACCACCAACGTGAGGCGTCAAAATTACATTGTCGAATTTCTGTAGCGGAGACTCAAACGGATCCGCATTGGTCTTAGGTTCAACAGGGAATACGTCAATGGCGGCACCAGAGAGGTGACCAGCTTCAAGCGAGTGACACAAGGCTTCGATATCAACCACAGTACCACGCGCCGCGTTGATGAAAATCGCACCTGGTTTCATGCGTGCGAACTCTTCTGCGCCCATCATATTCTTGGTTTCAGGTGTTTCAGGTACGTGAAGAGAGATAACATCACATTTGTTGAGTAATTCACTCATTGTATGTACTTGAGTTGCGTTGCCTAGTGACAGTTTATTTTCAATATCATAGAAGTAGACACGCATACCTAAGTTTTCAGCAATAATACCCAACTGAGTACCGATATGGCCGTAACCGATAATACCAAGACGTTTACCACGTGCCTCATTGGAGCTATCGGCACTTTTTTTCCAGATACCGCGGTGGGCTAGGGCATTCTTCTCTGGGATGCCACGAAGGAGTAATAAAATTTGACCCAATACCAGCTCAGCAACACTGCGTGTATTTGAAAATGGTGCGTTAAACACTGGAATACCGCGCTCTGCCGCCGCGTCAAGATTAACTTGGTTAGTACCGATACAGAAACAGCCAATCGCAACCAATTTCTCAGCCGCATTAATGACTTCTTGTGACAAGTTGGTACGGGAACGAATACCAATAAAATGCGCATCTTTAACTGCTTCGAGTAGTTCTTCTTCTGGTAGCGAGCCTTTGTGATACTCAATATTGGTGTAACCAGCAGCTTGCAATACTTCTACAGAAGATGGGTGTAGACCTTCTAGGAGTAAGATCTTTATTTTTTCTTTTTCCAGTGAGACTTTGGCCATTATCTTCGTCCTTAAAATGGGGAAATTGGGGCTTAACTGGCGCACATCGGCAAAAATAACGTTTTATGAGCACTTATATGTGACGCAAACGTTTTCCTTGTGCGTCTTCTGCTCACTAAGTTAACAAAAAAAATACAGCTTGGGTAAGAAAATTACGGAATAAGTGATAATTTTTATAGAGAGAAAAGGAAAAACGGCACCGAATGATGCCGTTTGTAAGGAAATAACGAAAAGAAACCCAATTAGTCTTCGATTTTCGCACCTTCCGGTGTACCGGTAATAACCACATCCGCACCACGGTGAGCAAACAGGCCAACCGTCACGACACCAGCGATCGCATTGATCTTGTCTTCAAGCTGCTTAGGGTTAGTAATTTCCATGTTGTGAACGTCTAGGATAACGTTACCGTTGTCTGTGACGACGCCTTCGCGGTAGGCAGGATCACCACCTAGCTTGACCAGTTCACGAGCAACGTAAGAGCGCGCCATTGGAATCACTTCAACGGGCAGTGGGAAAGCGCCAAGCACGTCGACGGCTTTCGTGTCATCGACGATACAGATAAACTTGTCGGCAATAGCCGCTACGATCTTTTCACGAGTCAGTGCGGCACCACCACCTTTGATCATTTCGCGAGAGGCATTGATCTCGTCTGCGCCGTCAACGTACACGTCAAGAAGCGCCACTTCGTTGCTGTCAAATACTTCAATACCCAACCCTTTAAGCTTCTCAGTTGAAGCTTCAGAACTGGATACTGCACCTTTGATATCGTCCTTAATTGTGCCTAGAGCGTCGATGAAGTGATTAACTGTTGAACCAGTACCGACACCAACAATGCTGCCTTTTTCAACATACTTTAGTGCTGCCCAACCAGCTTCTTTTTTCATTTCATCTTGAGTCATGCCCATCTCCTAGTGAGGTTAAATTCGGTGGATTGCGGCGCGATTATATCTTCTATCGCATTTTATTCCCAATCCCAGATCTGGCTTGGCGTCACTATTTTAGGTAGCGGTACATCCCATGCCTCTGTTGGGAGTTGAGCCACTTGCTGGCAGTCATGGGCTAGGCCTATTGGTTTTGGTCCTTGACCTCGTAGAAACCATGAAGACAGAGTTCGATCATAGTATCCACCGCCCATGCCCAAGCGCTGGCCTGATGCATCAAAAGCCACCAAGGGAGTACAGATAATATCGAGTTGGCTAATCGGGTGAATTTGGGTTTGATCGAGTTTTGGTTCTGCAATGGAATAGCGATTGAGCACCATCGGGGTCGATGGAGAGTAGCGTAGAAACAACAGATGCCCTTTAGAGAAAGGGTGGATAACAGGCAAGTAGACTTTTTTACCTTGTTGCCATAGCCATTCGATAAGTGGCATTGTCTCAATCTCACCGTCGGCAGTGAGGTAGAGGGCAATGTGTTGAGCTGAGGCTATTTCAGGCAGTGAAGAGAATTGACGCACGAGATCAAGGCCTGCAATGTGCTGTACATCGCTGCTTAGTTGATTACGAGTTGCTCTAATTTGCTTGCGGATTGCTTGACGAGAAAGTGTCATTTGAAATACCCATGTGTCTGGGTATCAAGGAGGATACCCCAGAGTGCCGTTGGAGATGTTTGACCCATGAACCAGCTGGTTCAGGGCGGATCAGCAATGGCTACCGTAGGCTTCTCGGTACATGCCGAGCTTGCTCAATAGCAACCAAGTACTAACCCTTTGGTATTGCTTATCGGCTCAGGGACGTAATCCCCTAACGCACACTCCAGGGTAAATTCTTGTTTTGGTGGTAAAGGCTATTGCTGTCCTGGCTTTACTTTACTTAATGCATCGCTTAACGATGCGCTGAGCAATTCCATGCGCTCAGTTAATTCGCTTTGCTGCTCTTGTTTAACACTATCACGGCTTTCCAATTCGTGACAGAAATTCAGCGCAACAAATGTCAGTAATTGAACTTCGTTGGTGATCTTGGTTTTACCAGCCATCTCTTGCAGGTTGTCATCCAGTCGTTTCGCCGCCTTAATCAAAGACTCTTCTTGCCCAGCTGGACAATTTACACGAGTTACTCGACCTAAAATTTCTACTTCAACTGCTTGATTACTCATATCAACTCTGCACGCTACTTGGGGTGACTCTGCAGTTTGTCACCGAGGGGGAAACTATAGGAAAAGCATTGTTAAGATTCAAGCCTTTCGCAAACAACTCTGCGGTAATGACACAGTAATTGGACAAATTGTGTAAAAGCTATCCACTATTGCTGAATCGTTCATTTCCGCTCGCAATGGTAAGTGGTAGGATTACCATTATTTGCAAAATTGTAGGTCTCTTGATGAGTAACAAGCAACTTCCTGATTACTTAACTTTAGCGAGTGAATTGCAATCTTCTGGTATTGCAGTAAACCCAGCCGAATTACATGGTCTGTTAACAGGTATGTTAAGTGGTGGTTTAAGTTTAACTGATAACAGCTGGCAACCTCTGGTGTTCGATTATACCAATGATGGTATGGGGTGGCCGATGCAAGTATTGAAACTGGCGGAAGCTACGCTTGAATTTACCACTCAGGAGCTCACTGGTTCTGGAATGGATCTGGAGATCTTACTGCCCGATGAAGACGCGAGCGCTAGCCTTTTTGATATTGCTGATGGGTTGGCGGAATGGGTTAATCACTTTATCTCAGGTCTAGGTTTGGTTGGTGCCGACGTGAAAAAAGCACCAACGGACATCAAAGAAGCGCTGATGGATTTAGAGGAAATCTCGAAACTGGGCATTGATGAAGATGACGATATGGAAGAGCAAGCTCAGCTGCTAGAACAGGTCATCGAGCATGTTAAAGCGTGTGTACTTACCATTCACGCTGAATTTGGTCAAAAGCCTGTACAAGAAAAGGCTCCTACAATTCATTAATCAGGTATTGGCATGAAGCAGTTTGATGTTGTGATTGCAGGTGGTGCGATGGCGGGTATGACCCTCGCACTTGCGATAAATAAGCGAGCGCCTCAGCCGCTTTCGATAGCGGTGGTAGAGCCATTTAATGCTGATAATCTCGCTCATCCTGGGTTTGATTCGCGATCGATCGCACTCTCTTATGGAACGGTAAGCATCTTAAAGCAATTAGGGTTGTGGGCAGATATTGCGCCAGTAGCGACGCCAATAAACCAGATCCATGTATCAGATCGTTCTCACGCGGGAATGGTCGATATTTCCAGTCAAGAAGTTGGTTTGGAAAGTCTTGGTTATGTCGTCGAGTTGGCTGACGTTGGTCGTATCTACCAGAAATGCGTGACGCAAGATGAGAATATTCAACTGTTTTGCCCAGCGTCAGTGGTTGAAATAGAGCGTGAGCAGGCTTTAGCAACCGTTGTGCTTGATAATGGCGAAACCCTGTCGACCAAATTATTAGTGGCTGCTGACGGAGCCGTTTCAACTTGTTGTCAAAAAGTAGGTTTAGAGCTAAGCGAGCATGACTTTGACCAGGTCGCTGTCATTGCTAATGTTACGACGGAACAAGCCCATAAAGGGCGAGCGTTTGAGCGTTTCACCGCCAGTGGGCCAGTCGCTTTACTGCCAATGAGTGAAGGCCGTATGTCCTTGGTTTGGTGCTTAAAGCCACAAGATGCGCAAGCTATGATGGCGCTGGATGAGCAAGCATTTCTCTCTGAGCTTCAGACGATGTTTGGCTGGCGCTTAGGTAAACTTGAGAAAGTTGGCCAACGAGCCAGTTACCCTCTGCTGCTTCGTTACCGTCAACAAAATATCTCACACCGTTTTGCTATTGTTGGTAATGCTGCACAAACCTTGCACCCTATTGCTGGGCAAGGATTTAATTTAGGTATTCGTGATGTCGCAAGCTTAGCCGAAGAAATTGCCCGTCACAGTGAAGACCCTGGCGCTTATTCAGTGTTAAGTAAGTTTAAGCAACGTCGCCAAGCCGACAGGCACGCAACGATTTCCCTAACATCCTCATTGGTTCATATTTTCTCCAATGATTACCTTAGCTTGCGTATTGGACGCAACCTTGGGTTGGCGATGATGGACAACATACCGCCGTTAAAAGCGCCACTGTTGGCGAGAACATTAGGTTTAGTGACGAGATAACTGCTCGTATAAGGAAACAATCAAATGATGCAAAGCGTAGATATTGCCATTGTAGGTGGTGGCATGGTTGGACTCGCGTTAGCGGCAGCATTCAAAGATACCGAGTTAAGAGTCGCAGTAATAGAGAGCCGTGAGCCAGAAACTGAGCTTGCTGATTTACCTGATGTCCGCGTTTCCGCTTTGAGTCGTTCAAGTGAAAACATATTGCGTAATCTAGGTGCGTGGCAAGGTATTGAATCGCGTCGTTGTGCACCATATTCCGCGATGGAAGTGTGGGAGCAAGATAGCTTTGCGCGGATCGAATTTGATGCGAAGAAGCTCGCGCAGCCTGATCTGGGTCATATTGTAGAGAACCGAGTGATTCAATTAGCGTTGTTAGACCAAGTTAAACAGCAATCAAATGTGTTACTGTTTATGCCAGCTAAATGCCAATCTATGGCGATTGGTGAAAGTGAGGCTTGGTTGACACTTGATAATGGGCAGTCATTGACCGCTAAACTGGTGGTGGGTGCGGACGGCGCGAATTCTTGGGTTAGAAAGCAACAAGATATCCCTCTGACGCACTGGGATTATGGCCATAGTGCTATCGTGGCTAATGTTTGGACTGCGGAAGCTCACCAGAAAGTGGCAAGACAAACCTTCACCCCGCAAGGGCCACTCGCGTTCTTGCCAATGGGAGAGAGCAATATGAGCTCTATCGTTTGGTCAACCGAACCGAATAGAGCGGATAAGCTGGTGGCTATGTCAGATGTTGAATTTAATAAAGCGCTGACAGCTGAGTTTGATGCGAGGTTAGGCCTGTGTGAAGTCGTTGGTCAGCGGTTCGCTTTCCCCCTCAAGATGCGTTACGCGCGTGATTTTGCGGTAGAGCGAGTGGCGTTAGTTGGGGATGCTGCCCATACAATCCATCCACTCGCGGGTCAGGGAGTCAACCTTGGTTTACTAGATGCTGCAGGTTTAGCTCAAGAAGTTACTGCTCTGTGGCAACAAGGTGAAGATATCGGTACTAAACGAAATTTGCGCGGTTATGAACGCTGGCGCAAAGCGGAAGCGGCGAAAATGATTGCGGCAATGCAAGGCTTTAAAGACCTGTTCTCCGGCGGAAACCCTGCGAAAAAGCTGATTCGTGGTATAGGTATGACGATGGTGGGTCAACTACCAGGAGCCAAGGATGAGATAATGAAGCGTGCGTTAGGTCTAAAAGGAGACCTACCTATTCTTGCTCAGCGCAGTAAAAGCTCTGTGATTTAAAACAGCAAAGGGTTGGCGATTGCCAACCCTTTTCAATTCTTTAGATGCATTTTTAAGCGTATGCACAGCGAAGCTTCATGATCTCCTCATTAATCTCTTTCACTGCTTGAAAATGCCTTTTCTCTGCTTTTGCTGGGGGGAGCAGTTTACCGTTATCAAACTCAAATTTTCCAACCCCGTAGATGTAGATTCTTCCCTTAAATAGCCGACTTACGTGTTTAGCAATCATACCTGGTGTATAGCGCTTAAACAGTCTCATAAATAAATCCTTATGTTTAGCAAGCACTGCGAATTATACAAATTTCCCCCTTATAAATATGTGATAGTGGTGGAGGAATATGCAGTATTGGTGAGTAAATTGGATATTTGTGCTGATACAGACAAAAATCTAGAGAGTTATCCAATTTAGTGTGATTGTGACCTCAATTATGTTTTGTTATAGGAACTTCACCCAAGCTCAAGTTAGCGCTTATTAAGCCAGAGCAATATGACAGATTTAAGAATAGTTGAAGTTTTTGAAGATGCGCAAAACTTAGGTAAATTATTTTGCATAAAAAAAGCCCGCTTATGCGGGCGAATAGTCACAGATGCATTACACAAAAAGTGGATGTCCTGAAACAATCAGTGGATTCACTTTTTAGTTGGAGAAGGATTTCGACCCAGAGAAAACCTAAGTTAACTCTAAATCTCATCTAAGCAAGATGACTTTCTTGCTTGAACTTTAACCAACGAAGTCAGCATAATGCAAAAACATATCTTTGACTACATATGCTTTATAAATGAATAAAAATTTAATTGTTATTGGCTATTAATTGTGATTTATGTCACTTTGCAATGAAACGAGTAAGCGTTAGTGATAACTAAAGTGCAAACTCTATCGGCAGATGTTGGCAAAGGTTGGCTGACAAAGCTGAATAAGATCATCTCGATTGAGAGCTATACCAGCCATGTTTGATCCACTACTGATGGTTAGGATCTCTTCTTGCATAATTGAGTGATCAAAAATGATCGTCATAGGGGTGCTGAGCAACAGAGGGGTGACGGTACCAATCTGGTAGCCAGTTAATGTCGCAACGTCAGCTAAGTCAACGCAAGTCATCCTTCGACAGTTGAGTAAAGCGCGTACTTTTTTAGGGTCGACAGAGCGATCCCCAGGGGCACAGGCTAGAGCATACAAATTGCCCATATCACGCAGGACGATTGACTTGACCATTTGACTGGGGCGCACACCACGCTGCTGAGCCGCATCTTCAATGGTGACCGCTGGGGTCTGATGCGGCAGCAAGCGATAGTTCACTTGCTGCTGCTCTAGGTACTTCGTGACCTTAGTTTCAAGCTCATTCATCGTCGTTAAGAGAGTATGGAAGTGCTTCGATTGACCAAATGTTCTCAGGCTGTGATTTCAGGCGCAATGGTGTGTCCGCTTCTAGGTTATTAGGCAGAACAACTAGGCCAATGGCTTGTCCGTCAGCAAATTGATAATGGGTTAGTAGGGTACCAGCACTGCGCCAGTTTTCTCCCACAGCACGCTCAATCTCTTCGCCGAGCTGAATGTCGGTCGATATCGAGCCTTTGACCATGTACATTGCGCGCTTGTTGATACCGCGATATTTCGCGCGCGCAACCGTTTCTTGGCCTGTGTAGCAGCCCTTAGTAAAGCTGATGCCACCAATCGCCTGTAGGTTTAAAGCTTGAGGAATGTGTTCAGTTTGCTGCTCTGCCCCTAGTACTGGGAGCGCTGCTTCAATATCTAATCGAGTCCATAAGGCTTCATCAACCAAGGGGGCACTAATAGAGCTGCAAAGTTGCTGGGCTGATTCTTCTGATAGCATCAGTAGCCAGCGCTGTTGATCAACCATTACGGCCGTACCACCTGGGAATGGACGCACATCGCCACGGCTTTCTGTAATAGTGTCGATGAACTGAATCGCATTTTGGCCTACCAGTCCCAGCACAATATCTTGGCTTTGAGTGATCTCTACTTTTGAGAAAATCGCGTATTTCTTTAGCTCAACTAGCTCTGCATCAATGGCAGATTTCGGTTGTAGCATTGCGTAGCCATCATTGTGGTGAAACAGACGAAATGCACTCCAAACTTTTCCTTTCGCATCACAGTGAGCGCCAAAGGTCGATTGATCTTCAGCTAACGTCACGACATCACAAGTCACTTGCCCTTGCAGATAAGACTTCTTATCTTGACCAACCATATTGATTGCTCCCCAAGACGTTAGATGAGCTAAAGCAAGCTCAGGTAAAGGGTCTTGAGTTGAAAGAGAAAGCGGTGCAAATGCGTTTTGCCATTCCATGTTAGGTACCTACGGTTCATACAATGTGACTATGTTAAATCCGAATAGGTCACAGAAACAACCTTTGGTGTTGTAAGACTATAGGCGTTGCTCACAGCTCGACTGCAAGTCATCAAAAACTTAGTCTTATTTATGCTTAGCTAGCCCGGGAGTGTGACTGACCTAATGGTTGTATTTAGGTTTGCTTGGTACACTCGGGCAAAACAACCGAAAAGGTGAGGAAGTAGAATGTACACCGCGGAAGAAAAAGCGCGTATTAAATGGGGCTGTCGCCGAGGAATGCTAGAACTCGACGTTGTTATCATGCCCTTTTTTGAGGAATGTTTTGAGTCGTTGAGTGACAATGAACAACGAGATTTTGTCTCTTTGCTCGAGTGTGATGACCCTGATTTGTTTACTTGGATCATGGGCCACGGACGCAGTGAAAATCTTGGACATGCCTCAATGGTGGATAAAATTGTCGCCCATAACCTCAGTAAAGTCCGTTAGGTTTTACTCTGGTCCATCCTTATTAGCTAAACAGGTCAATATCTTAATCTTGGTATTGGCCTGTTTGATTATTATCCTTTCAACTATTCCGCTTACTCCGAGTGCCTTGCTGCTCGCCTTTGTTGTGAATCTGTTTTTTCGCCATGGTTTTTTGGTCGAAGCGATGAACGGCGAGATTGTTCTGAAATCAAGTCAAACGCTGGAATACAACCAATCGGTTTGTAAGCTTCGCAAAGTGATTTTTAGCGTGGACTCTGTGGCATTGTTGTTGATTGTTGGTAATGGCCAGCGTTTGGTGCTTTGGCGTGATAGCCTCGATGAAGCAAGCTACCGGCACTTACTTGTGCAACTAAAAAAGGAGCCTTAGGCCCCTTTTTTCATCGGTTATTGCAGCTTTTCTGGTTCCAAGATAGTTGGGCTACTGTCTGGCGCTTGATTAGGGTAATCGAGCGTGTAGTGCAAACCGCGGCTCTCTTTACGCTCCATGGCACATCGAACCATGAGTTCAGCCACTTGCAATAGATTGCGCAGTTCAAGCAGGTTATTGGAAACTTTAAAGTTACTGTAGTACTCGTGCGTCTCTTGTTGCAATAACTGAATACGGCGCAGCGCTCGCTCCAGCCGCTTATCAGTACGCACGATTCCCATGTAATCCCACATAAATAGTCGCAGCTCATGCCAGTTATGCTGAATTACGACTTCTTCATCTGAACAACTTACTTGGCTTTCATCCCATGCTGGTAAGCTTGGTGGAAGCTCGGCACCCTCTAGTTTGCTAAGGATGTCATTGGCTGCAGACCATGCGTATACCACGCACTCTAAAAGAGAGTTCGAAGCCATGCGATTGGCTCCGTGCAGCCCGGTATAGCTTACTTCACCTATCGCATAGAGCTGGGCGAGGTCGGTTTCACCTTGGAAATTGACCATGACACCACCACACGTATAGTGAGCGGCGGGCACCACCGGGATAGGCTCTTTGGTCATATCAATACCGAGATCAAGCAAGCGGGAGTTGATCGTCGGGAAATGTTTTTCAATGAAATCTGCTGGCTTGTGACTGATATCTAAGTACATGCAGTCGGCACCGAGACGCTTCATTTCAAAGTCGATCGCTCGCGCAACGACATCACGCGGAGCAAGCTCTTCACGCTCGTCGAAATCAGGCATAAAGCGAGAACCATCAGGACGGCGTAAATAGGCACCTTCGCCACGCAGCGCTTCAGTAAGCAGGAAGTTTCGTGCCTCCGGGTGATATAGACACGTAGGATGAAATTGATTGAACTCCAGGTTTGCCACTCGGCAGCCAGCGCGCCAAGCCATTGCAATACCATCACCTGAGGATACATCTGGGTTTGAGGTGTATTGATACACTTTAGATGCACCACCTGTAGCGAGCACCACAAATTTAGCGCGTACTGTTTCGACGTGCTCTTGATTACGGTTCCAGATGTAGGCACCGACAATTTTTTTCGCGTCACCGCCCACCTTGTCTTCGGTAATTAAGTCCAGCGCATTATGGCGCTCTAAAACCGTGATGTTTGGGTGATTATTGACGTTGTCCTGCAGCGAGGTTTGCATCGCCATGCCTGTTGCATCGGCGGCGTGCAAAATGCGACGATGGCTATGACCCCCTTCACGAGTCAGGTGATAACGTGGTGCGTCATCACTGTCATCCTCTTCGCGGTCAAATGGAACGCCACCATCAATCAGCCATTGAACGCATTCTTTTGCATTCTTGGCGATAAACTCGACAGATTCTTTTTCACAGATGCCGCCACCTGCGATTAATGTATCTTGGACGTGCGATTCAATGCTATCGGCTTCATCGAATACTGCTGCGATCCCCCCCTGCGCATAGTAAGTCGCCCCTTCACTACGCGGGCCCTTACTAAGGACGATGACTTTGCCATGTTTTGCTACACGTAACGCCAAGGATAGACCGGCTGCGCCACTACCTACCACTAATACATCACATTGATGTTCACGGTTTGCGTTCATAAAACTTTTAAATTCCCGAGTTAAAGTGTTCTACCATCTCGCTGACTTCCTGCTATCTAAACGAAATAGTGAACAAAGAGCTTTCCCGCTCTCAATAAATCAATAATTGCAAAAGTGACTCTGAAAATCGGAGTCAATTTACTATGGTATCATTTGCTCTTGGCCAAGTAACCCTTGTCCGAAGTGGTATAACGTCTGTCATAGCCATGCAATAGTTTGTAAATGGCATTGCATTTATGACCTGTCGTCTCCACAATTCGGTTAACCCGGCCTTAGCTTCATCACTTGCACTAAAATTAGTTTCAAGAAAGTTTGAACTTTATAATTTTTGTTAGGTCACAATAGTGCTCTAGTAAGCAGTGGTGTCAAGACTACATTTTGCATAATTAAAGCTCATATCTGCGAGGATAAGAGCGAAAAACAATAGGAGTACCCGCTCGAATGAACGAGCAGCTGACCGATCAAGTTTTAATTGAGCGAGTTCAGAATGGGGATAAGCAAGCTTTCAACCTGTTGGTGATGAGATACCAAAATAAGGTTTGTAATCTTATTTCCCGCTACGTCAATAACCCTGGTGACGTGCCAGACGTAGCACAAGAAGCATTTATTAAGGCGTATCGAGCCATTCCTAGTTTTCGGGGCGAAAGTGCCTTTTATACTTGGTTATATCGAATCGCAGTTAATACTGCTAAAAACTACATCGTCGCTCAAGGTCGCAGACCGCCAGCACAAGATGTAGATACTGAAGAAGCTGAATATTACGAAACTGGAAGTGCACTGAAAGAAATTTCGAACCCTGAGAACCTAACGTTGTCCAAAGAATTGAAACAAGTAGTTTTCAGTGCAATTGAAGCACTTCCAGATGATTTAAAGACCGCAATGACGCTGCGAGAGCTAGATGGCTTAAGTTATGAAGAAATTGCGGCGGTGATGGATTGCCCTGTTGGAACGGTACGTTCGCGTATCTTCCGAGCTCGTGAAGCGGTTGAAAAGAAAATTCAACCTCTTCTGCAACGCTAATACCAGTAACAGTAACGGTGAAAATAATGGCTGATAAAGAGAAGCTTTCAGCACTCATGGATGGAGAGTTGGTCGATAAAGCTCTAATTTCCGATATGGAGCACGACCAAGATAGCCTGCAAACCTGGAAAAATTACCATCTCATTGGAGATGTAATGCGTGGTGACGCACCGGAAAAACCGGAGTGGAATATCGCTGAAAGTGTCGCTCTAGCGCTCGAAAATGAACCAGCGCATTCTACCTATACAGCAACAAGCACAGTTGTGGAAATGGACGAACATCGCGTTGATGAGTCGCAACCCACACCACAACAAGCTCGTCGCCAGTTACCTGCTTGGCTGAGCCAATTTGGTCAAGTCGCTGTAGCCGCATGTGTATCGCTAGCGGTTATCTTAGGTGTTCAACAGTACGGTGGTAGCGATCCCGCAGCACCTCAAGCGGACCAGCTTCCTGTTTTGCAGACGATTCCATTTGCTGGAAGCGCAGAGCCGGTAAGTTTGACTCGCTCATCGGTTGAAAAACCAAATCCAGCTAGCCAAGCTGATATTCAGGAGCAACGTCATCGTATTAATGCGATGTTACAAGATTACGAACTGCAACTACGCTTAAACAGTGAGAATGTAGAAAGTGGTCTTCCAGAAACGGTAGTTGAATGAGAAAATTTCTGTTCAGTGTGCTGACACTGTTCAGTTTGAATACAACCCCAGCCTTTGCAGAGCAAACTTCTGCAGAGGCTTTGTTGCATCAAATGAACGAAGCAAGTCAGCATCTCAATTACGAGCTGTCTTATATTCTAATCAAGAAAAACAGCATCGAACCCTTGTTGTATCGCCATGCTCGACTTGACGACCAACAACTTGCACACCTTGTATACCTAAGCGGTCCAGTACGAGAAGTCATTCGACGTGGCGGAGAAGTCAGCTACATCGAGCCCGGAGTGGAGCCGTTCACCATTGAATCCTCGAGCATGGTTGCACCGACCATCCCTTTGTTGAATAACGATGTTGACGAGCTCAGTGAGTTCTATGATTTTATTCAGGTTGGACGCGCGCGAGAAGCTGGAGCTGCCTGTCAGGTGCTGCGTGTGGTTCCTAAAGACGGATTACGCTATTCCTATGTTTTATGGGTCGATGAAAAAAGCAAGTTGCCGTTACGTGCTGATCTATTAGACCGTGACGGAGAAGTGCTAGAGCAATATCGCACCATAGCTTATAGCGTGAATGATCAGATTGGAGCCATCTTAGGTGGCTTGAATGACGTTAAGCTACCAGAGGTATTATCGTTACCTAAAGGTCAGGTTAAACAATCATTCTGGCAAGTAAACTGGATCCCTAACGGCTTCGAACCAAAAGAGCTTAACCGCTATCGTATGGTAAATACCGATCGCATGGTCGAGAGCCAGATGTACAGTGATGGTTTATTCAATTTTTCAGTGTATGTTGCAGACAGCGATAACTTATCCTTGAAAGGTCAGTTAGTTCGCCAAGGCCGACGAACCTTACACAGCTTGGTCCATGGTAAGCTTGAAATTTCGGTGATTGGCGATATTCCTCCAGCGACAGCGAAGCGGATTGCCCAATCTGTGGTACTTTCTCAACCTGAGGTTTCAACACCATGATGACCGCTCTTGCCACCGTTTCTGAAGTGAAAGCGACTGCAAAAGGGTTTGCTGTTGAGCTTAGTTGTGAACAGCAAACCAGTTGTAGTAGTTGCTCGTCACAAAAAAGCTGTGGCACGGGGATCGTATCTAAGGCCGTTGGTAATAAGTCTCTCCATTGGCAATTGCTCACGGATAAAGTGGTTAAAGCCGGTCAAGTCGTTGAAATTGGCTTACCTGAAAAGAGCCTATTGCAGTCGGCTGCGGTGGTGTATCTGATTCCACTGTTTTCCTTAATCTTGGGTGCGGCTGTTGGCCAGTGGTTGTTTGCCCCTTTATTCGCTGGTGGAGAAGGTATTGTTATTCTCGCGTCAGCACTGTGTACTTTTGCGGGAATTATTCTGGCGAAAAGAATCGCAGCAAATCTTGAATCTGACTCCTCTCAGCAGGTTAAGTTGCTTAGGGTGCTAGGGGAGCCAATTAGCTAGTGCGCAGAGCTCAGAAATTGGGTAGAATCTGCCAACTTGATTGAAATGCCGTCAAACGACGGCTTTTCTATACCCGGGCAAAGCGGCTACGGGTATCTATTGTCCCTAATTTATAAGAGTTTAGTCACCCCAAATCATGAAGCACATTCGTAACTTTTCGATTATCGCCCACATCGACCATGGTAAGTCGACCCTATCTGACCGTCTAATTCAAGTTTGTGGTGGCTTAAGCGACCGTGAAATGGCAGCGCAGGTTCTGGACTCCATGGATCTAGAGCGTGAACGTGGTATCACTATCAAATCTCAGAGTGTGACACTGAACTACACGGCAAAAGACGGTGAAACTTATCAGTTAAACTTCATCGATACTCCTGGACACGTTGACTTTGCATACGAAGTATCACGCTCGCTTGCTGCGTGTGAAGGTGCTCTGCTAGTTGTCGATGCCGGTCAGGGGGTAGAGGCGCAAACTCTTGCTAACTGTTACACCGCAATCGAAATGGATCTTGAGGTTGTGCCAATCCTAAACAAGATTGACCTTCCAGCGGCAGATCCAGAGCGTGTGGCAGAAGAGATCGAAGAAATCGTGGGTATCGATGCGATGGAAGCGACTCGTTGTAGTGCGAAAACGGGCATTGGTGTGGATGATGTACTAGAAAACATTGTCTCTGCAATTCCTGCTCCAGAAGGTGATCCTGAAGGACCACTACAAGCACTGATCATTGACTCTTGGTTCGACAACTACCTTGGCGTTGTCTCTTTGGTTCGTATTAAAAACGGCGAACTGAAGAAGAATGACAAGATCAAGGTAATGAGCACAGGTCAGGTTTGGGGTGTTGACCGTCTTGGTATCTTCACACCGAAGCAAGTTGATACTGACATTCTACGCACTGGTGAAGTAGGTTGGGTTGTTTGTGGTATCAAAGACATCCTAGGTGCACCTGTAGGTGATACGCTAACACTAGCGAAACACGGTTGTGAAGAAGCGCTACCGGGTTTTAAGAAAGTAAAACCTCAGGTGTACGCAGGTCTGTTCCCAGTATCTTCTGATGACTACGAAAACTTCCGTGATGCATTAGGCAAGCTAAGCCTTAACGATGCCTCATTATTTTATGAACCAGAGAACTCAGCTGCATTAGGCTTTGGTTTCCGCTGTGGCTTCCTTGGTATGCTACACATGGAGATCATTCAAGAGCGTCTAGAGCGTGAGTACGATTTGGACCTTATCACAACAGCGCCAACGGTAGTTTACGAAGTCGAAGAGACTAACGGAAACTTACTCTACGTTGATAGCCCAGCGAAGCTTCCTGCGGTGAATGATATTGAAGAGATTCGTGAGCCGATTGCGCGTTGTAATATCCTGGTACCTTCAGAATACTTAGGTAACGTCATTACCCTATGTGTTGAGAAGCGTGGTGTTCAGGTTGATATGGTTTACCACGGTAACCAAGTTGCTGTGACTTACGATATCCCAATGGCTGAAGTGGTTCTTGATTTCTTTGACCGCTTGAAGTCAACTTCGCGTGGTTACGCATCACTGGATTACAACTTCCAGCGCTTTGAAGCATCAAACATGGTTCGTGTTGATGTACTGCTTAACGGCGATACCGTTGATGCGCTTGCTATGATTACGCATAAAGATCAGTCGCAAACTCGTGGCCGTCAGCTTGTCGAGAAGATGAAAGAATTTATCCCTCGTCAGATGTTTGATATTGCGATTCAGGCTGCAATTGGTAACCACATCATTGCTCGTTCGACAGTGAAACAGCTACGTAAGAACGTTATCGCCAAGTGTTACGGTGGTGACGTGAGTCGTAAGAAGAAACTACTGAAGAAGCAGAAAGAAGGTAAGAAACGTATGAAGCAGATCGGTAACGTTGAACTGCCTCAAGAAGCCTTCTTGGCTATTCTTCATGTCGGAAAGGACTAGAGTTGAACCACTCTGATTCTGGTCTGTCATAAGACGTTAGATAATAAAATAAGTGAAAGGGTCTCGGCTCTTTCACTTTCGTATTTTTGAGATAAGGGAAGTCAATGGCGAATACATTTTCACTCATCCTTGTGATTGTAACTTTAGTCACTGGTATTGTTTGGGTGCTAGAAAAGCTGGTTTTTGCT
>NZ_AEVT01000011.1 GCF_000189275.1 Vibrio sinaloensis DSM 21326
CAACGCAGACCACCAACCTTAAACCATTGTACCTTAAACACTAAATTCAACTTGAACTAAGATCGCCAAGCGTTGTGAATCCGTCTTAAACGCCTTGTTATACAAAAATACTCATGACACCCGTATATACATAGACTGGAAGTGCTGGCCACATCATCAGCAAGCTCCAACTGTCGGTCCAAGATGACTGAAGCTCATAGGAAGAATTGATTTGACTATGTTTCAACAATTTTGAACTGAAAGCATCATTTAACTGATACCCGGACATAGTGGCCTCATAACCATCAATAGAAAAAACCGGATAGTATAATGTCCCTAAATCTGGATGACGTACAAATACACGAGTTAATTTCCAAACACTACCGCACGTAACACTGTGTCTGCTAACTACATATTGCTCTTCAATGTCTGCACCAAGTGGTATCAGAGTAGGATAATCATACCCTGAGTAACCTTGTTCAAACTTAACAGCTTCCCAACCGCACTTCGCGACAAAATCAGTT
>NZ_AEVT01000010.1 GCF_000189275.1 Vibrio sinaloensis DSM 21326
CCTAAAGGTGTGAAACGTGACACTGCTGAGCAACAGGCCGCCGATAGAAAAAGACCCAATCTATGAGCCTGTATCAATTTGAAGCGTGTCCATTTTGTGTCAAGGTGCGCCGTGCTATGAAACGTCAATCCGTGAATATTGAGCTAAGAGATGCTAAAAATAATCAGCAGCATCGCGATGAACTTGAAGCCGGTGGTGGCCGTATTAAAGTTCCATGTCTACGCATCGAAAAAGATGGCCAAGTAGAGTGGATGTACGAATCTTCAGACATCGTTACTTATCTGGAGCAAGAGTTCGCTTAATAACTAATAAGGTAGAGATTATGCCAGCAGTTCAACTTGATACTTCTTCAATCAAAGCAATTGTGTTTGATCTCGACAACACCTTAGTCAGTTCTAATATGAACTTTACGTGGCTTAGAGAGCAAATCGGTTGCCCAACCCATATTGATTTGCTCTCTTTTGTTGACGACATTCGTTGTCCTCAAGAAACGCAGCAAGCGCATCAAATGATTTTGCAACATGAAATGGACGATGCGCAGCACTCTTCTCCTATGCCCGGCTGCCTAAAGCTCCTCGAATTTATCAATCAAAATAGCCTCAAGACCGCGATTATTACTCGCAACTGCGAACAAGCTGCCAAACAGAAAGTTGAACATAATCATCTCAACATTGAGCGCATTATCAGCCGTGAACACTTTCCGCCAAAACCTGCTCCGGACTCGCTTCTTGCGTTAGCTGATGAATGGGCGCTCTCTGCTCACCAAGTTCTCTATGTTGGAGACTACCTGTACGACTTACAGGCGGCTTACAATGCCAACATGCCTTCTTGCTTAGTCACTCAAGGCGAAACCGCTCAGTTTAGCCAGCATGCCTCGCTGGTCGTCGATTATTTGCATGAAATCATTGATGCTTTGAGCGGCGATTATCAATAAGTTTTTGATACTGTTTCTTAAGTTACCAATAAGTAACCAATGGTTAACAGGCAATCATTGTGTAAAAATAGTCATATAGGTAGAAACAACCAGCAGGCCAATCATGTCAAAAAACAAAGTCTTGGTGCTTTATGCTCATCCGTCTCCCAGACGCTCAGAAGTCAACCAACCTCTTTTTAAAGCCAGCCAACAAGTGGAAGGTGTCACAGCGGTTGACCTTTATCACGACTACCCAACTTACAACATTAATATTGATCGCGAGCAACAGCGCTTGCGTGAGCACGATATCATCATCTTTCAATTTCCCTTGTACTGGTACTCCACACCGTCGATATTGAAAGAGTGGCAAGATTTGGTTTTAGAATATGGTTTCGCTTACGGCAGTGAGGGGACTGAGCTGCATGGTAAGAAGTTCCTTTGTTCATTAACCGCGGGTGGCAAAGAAGACGCCTACCAAACGGAAGGTTACAACCATTTCACGATACGCCAGCTTCTATACCCGCTTGAGCAAATGGCCACACTAACTGGAATGCAATACTTAGCGCCTTTCGCCTTATTTGGTGCTCGTACCGCGAGAGAAGATGATCGTATTTCCACTCATGTCACGCAATGGAAAGCATTGTTGAATTCCCTGGTGAATGATGACTTTGACTACAAACAAGCTGCAAAAGTGGAAAAGCTGACTATGTGCTTAAATCAACCTGATAGTGAGGAAAAAGCATGACCGGATATTTTCTCCAAGCGTTTATCTACCTAGTCGCAGCTGTGATTGCTGTACCTATTGCTAAGCGCCTAGGTCTTGGTTCGGTACTCGGTTACTTGATTGCGGGCGTTGTGATCGGCCCTATCATTGGTTTAGTGGGGGAAGAGACAACAACCATTCAGCACTTTGCTGAGTTTGGCGTGGTGATGATGCTTTTCCTCGTTGGTTTGGAGCTGGAGCCCAAAATGCTCTGGTCGATGCGTAATCGCTTACTCGGCCTTGGCGGGCTGCAGGTTGGTGGTACGGCAGCAATCATCATGGCCATCGCACTCTATTTTGAGCAGCCATGGACAATCGCTCTGGCTATCGGCCTCATCTTTGCTCTCTCCTCCACCGCGATTGTCTTGCAAACATTCAATGAGAAAGGATTGAGCAAAACAGAAGGAGGCCAGAACGCGTTTTCGGTATTACTGTTCCAAGATATCGCCGTGATCCCTATGCTGGCATTTATTCCTTTGCTTGCGCTTCCAGAATTGGTAGAGAAAGCTCAAAATAGCGTTGCTGCAGCCGCCGAGCACCACGAAGAGCTTAGCTTGGTCGCGGGGTTACCTGGATGGGGTTATGCCCTGGTCATCATCGTTTCAGTCGTTGGCTTAGTGGTTGGTGGTCATTACTTAAGTCGCCCTCTCTTCCGGTTTGTCGCAAGTTCTGGCTTACGCGAAATCTTTACTGCGACTGCCTTAATGCTCGTGGTCGGTATTGCTGCTCTCATGAGTTTGGTCGGTTTATCCCCTGCATTAGGAACGTTCCTAGCGGGTGTCGTACTTGCGAACAGTGAGTTTCGCCACGAGTTAGAATCCAACATCGACCCATTTAAAGGCTTACTACTGGGGCTATTTTTCATAACCGTCGGCGCCGGAATAAACTTCTCGATCCTGTCAGAGCAGTTCCTGCTCATCATGGGCCTCACCTTTGGCGTTATGATGCTTAAAGCGCTAGTGCTGTTTGTTCTTGCCTTCGTGTTCCGTATTAAAAATAGTAACCGCTGGCTATTTACCCTTAGCTTGGCTCAAGCCGGTGAGTTTGGTTTTGTGTTGCTAAGCTTTACCGTGCAAAACCATGTTATTCCAACTGAGCTAGCGCAGACGTTGTCACTGGTTGTGGCGCTGTCTATGTTCTTGACGCCAGGGCTGTTTATCTTCTTCGATAAAGTCGTGCTACCACGTTATGAGCACCAGTCCAATGACAAAGTCGCTGATGAAATCGAAGAACAAGGCAGTGTCATCATCGCTGGCATTGGTCGTTTTGGCCAAATTGTTAACCGCTTACTGGTATCCAATGGCGTGAAGACTGTGGTACTGGATCACCAAGCAGATCAGGTTGATGTCGTACGCCAAATCGATACTAAAGCCTACTTTGGCGATGCCACTCGTCCAGATTTGTTGCACACTGCCGGTATCGAAGAAGCCGCAATGCTCGTGATCGCGATTGATAACCGCGAAAGCAGCGTTGAACTGACTAAGTACGTTAAACATACTTACCCGCACGTTAAAGTGCTGGTTCGTGCATTTGACCGTGGCCATGGTTACCTGTTGAAGCAAGCCGGCGCTGACATTGTTGAATCAGAAACTTACCACTCTGCTCTTGAATTGGGAGCCCACGCGATGCGCGGATTGGGTCACCACCCATTCTTCGTTGAACAACAAAAAGCGGCATACCAACGTGTCGAAAATCGAAAATCAGATAAACTTTACCAAGCGTGGGAAGATGATTCTGAAGGTGAACGTTTCGACAACAACTACCGTAAGCTGTTCATGCACTTAGAAGAGCAAATTAAGCTTGAGATGACACGAGATCGCTCAGATAAGCATGCAGCCGATGAACGAGGCTGGACTCCTCCGCCAAAAGGGTATGCCGACAATTTTGAAGAAAGCTAAGTTTCATCGCTTAACCGTTCTAACCGAGGCTATTAACGCCTCGGTTTCCGTTTTAGAAACACTATAGAGATATTATGACTTCTCACTCGAAAGACACCTCCCCTTCTTTAGGGAAGCAACTATTTAAGATGACTTGGCCAATGCTGTTTGGCGTTTTGTCGCTCATGAGCTTTCAACTGGTCGACAGTGCGTTCATTGGTCAGTTAGGCGTTTTACCACTTGCGGCACAAGGTTTCACTTTGCCGATTCAAATGATCATCATTGGTATCCAGGTAGGCTTAGGCATCGCAACCACAGCAGTGATCTCTAAAGCACTAGGGGCAAAACAGGATCGTTACGCGCAACAGCTAGGCGGATTGATTGTGGTAATGGGGAGCGTTGGGGTTGCTCTGATTTCGTTGTTTATCTACCTATTACGCGAACCTATTCTCGCACTGCTCAGTGCACCTGAGACGGTACTGCCTATCATCGACAGCTATTGGATCGTATGGCTGATCAGTTCGTGGACAGGCGCACTACTGTATTTCTTCTACAGTATCTGTCGCGCAAATGGTAACACCATGCTACCTGGTACCATGATGATGGTTACCAGTTTACTCAATCTGGTCTTCGACCCTATCTTCATTTTCACTCTGGACATGGGGATCAATGGTGCCGCAGTTGCCACTATTCTGGCATTTGGTATTGGTATCTTAGTGGTCGCGCCTAAAGTTAGCCGAAAACAGTGGTTATGCTACAACTGGGACGATTTGGATATCGCTAAAAGTATTCGCTCGATTGCCAACATCATGGGCCCTGCGATGATCAGCCAATTACTCCCACCGCTTTCTTCAATGTTAGCCACTAAACTCCTCGCAGGTTTCGGCACTGCGGCGGTTGCAGCTTGGGCTGTGGGCTCTCGCTACGAGTTTTTTGCAATTGTATCTGTACTGGCACTGACCATGTCCATGCCGCCAATGGTTGGTCGCTTGTTAGGTGCCGGTAAACTGAGTGATATTCGCAAGCTGGTCAATATTGCTTGCCAATACGTGTTAGGTTTCCAACTTTTAATCGCTTTGCTTACATGGCTCACCGCCCATTCACTCGCTGAGCTGATGACAAGCGAAGGTCAAGTGACGGAGATATTGCATTGGCACTTATTGATCGTGCCATTTAGTCTAGGACCACTCGGGATTTGCATGTTGATGGTGTCGATTGCCAACGCGCTCGGAAAATCTTACACCGCGCTAACCATCTCTGCGCTACGACTGTTTGCCTTCTTCTTACCGTGTCTGTGGTTAGGTGCACAACTTGGTGGCATTCAAGGCCTGTTCTGGGGCGCATTGATCGGTAACGTTCTGGCCGGCGTCTGCGCATGGGCGATGTATCAAAAAGCGTTGATCCAACTAGAGCAAAAGTTAACCAATAAAGAAGTTGCATAGTGATTGGCCAGACGTTAGTCTGAAGACTCATCAATTGGAATACCTATTATGCATTTTACCTTTACCTACCTTTGGCTCCTTCTGCTTAATGCCCGTAGCTGGTAGGTAATTGTGTGCCTGGCTACGAGAGAACGTAGCCAGAGCCGCCCCCTCTCGTAGCCATCTTCTAAATCAAGGATACGAGACTATGACAGACGAAACACAACCCATCCCCAGCTCAGTTCAACGCGCCTCCCAAGCCGGTGTTTTTCTCGCTTTGGCGGGTTGTATTCTTTTTTCACTAAAACCCATTCTGGTCAAAATCGCCTATCAGTATGGAGGAGATGCAACCTCTATTATGGCATTACGGGCATTCAGTTCGTTGCCCTTGTATGTTGTCACTTTTGTGATTCTGTGTCGTACTCCAACCAACAGAGAAAAAGTGACTCGTCACGGCTTCAAAGCAATGTTGATTGGCATTTTAGGCTACTACTGCGCAAGCTATCTAGACATTGCCTCATTGGCGTTTATATCCGCTCAGCTTGTACGATTGTTACTCTTTTTGTTTCCAACCTTTGTCGTTCTGATCAGTTGGGTTTTCTACCGCCAAGCGCCGTCGAAACAAGTCATACTGTCTGCTTTATTAGGCTATCTTGGGATCAGTTTTATCTTCATCCATGATTTTCAAACGCTTGGCGAATCCATCCTGCAAGGCAGTATTCTCGCGATTGCGTCTGCGTTGGTCTTTGCCTTCTATCTGGTGTGGAGCAAGCCTTTGATAGCCACGCTTGGCAGTTCACTGTTTACTAGCATAGGAATGGGAAGTGCTGGGTTCGCGATACTGATTCATCTAAGCAGCAGCAATGTCATCATTACACACTGGAGCCAAGAGCTGATCCTTGTCGGAGTCATACTGGGTATATTTTGTACGGTTCTGCCCTCTTATTTAATTGCTGCAGCCATGGCTAGGCTGTCTCCGACTCAATTGAGCTTAACCAGCAACATAGGGCCTGCAGTCACGGCAGTCGCGGCTGTACTGGTATTAGGTGAAGCCTTTACGCTCTGGCATGCGATTGGGATGGCGTTGGTTGTCTTTTCTGTCTACACCATGAATCGCAATAAACCCTAAAACTTTGGGGGGTAATTCCTCCAAAATTTTGAACATCAACAACAAGATAGAGTGATGACGTCTCAAGATTAAACACGTATTATTCACTCTATCTATTTTTTCTTATGACGTTTATGACTACTCGAGCTCACCACCCGATTCAAGGCGCAAGCTGGATGCTAACTGCGGGTTTAGCATTTGCCATTGTTAACAGCCTCGCGCAAGTCGCCAGTATCAACTTTGGCCTGTCATCGACCACGGTTGCGGTAATTCAGTATGCAATTGCATTAGTCGTTATTCTTCCATACCTGAAAACGCTCGGCATTCGTCAGTCACTGAGAACCGAGCATCTAGGCATGCACGTTTTTCGTGTATTTCTATCTGTCATTGGCATTCAGTTGTGGTTATGGGCATTGGCCTACCCTGTGCCTATCTGGCAGGGCATCGCGCTACTTATGACCTCACCTTTGTTTGCAACAATCGGCTCAGGGCTATTCCTCAAAGAGAATGTAGGCCCAGCTCGCTGGTTTGCAACAGTGACAGGTTTTGTTGGTGCGATGATCATCCTAGAGCCTTGGTCAGACGATTTTAGTTGGGCTGCGCTTCTCCCTGTCGGCGCTGCATTTTTCTGGGCTTGCTATTCATTGATGGTGAAAAAGCTTTCTTCTGATGATTCTCCATCGACGATGGTGGTTTACTTACTGGTTCTGATTACGCCATTTAATATTGTGTTGGCATTACCAGACTGGCAAACACCAACGGGCGGCTCAATTTGGCTCGTGCTGATTGCTGCCGGGGCTATGACGGCACTGGCACAATGGGCTATTGTTAAAGCGTATTCGGTTGCCGATGCGTCATTCGTTCAACCATTTGACCACGCTAAGTTACCCCTCAATGTTCTTGCTGGCTGGATGGTATTCGGCTGGGTTCCACCAGGTCGATTGTGGCTAGGAGCCGCGATCATTATCGCTTCTGTTGCGTTTATTACTCAATGGGAGACAAAAAAATCGCGAAAAGCTGAAATAAAATCAGCCTAGTCCCTTTCTATTAGAGAAAGGTATTATGGGAGAGAAAACAATGGCAGAACCAATCAAATTAACACTTTACCGTTGGGGCGGCAGCTGGGGTCCATTCAGTGTAAAGATTCCTTGTGGGGAATGCACCCTGACAAAAGATATCCTTAAGGATACGTTTGAAAACGAGCTAGCAGGTGTGCCTGTTGAGTTAGAAGTGAAAGATTGGCTCTCTCATTGGTGGGAACCGTTGAAAGTTGGCGCTTGGCATGCGCCTATTCTGATGGTGGAAGGCAAAGTAGTCAGCCAAGGTGAGGCGTTAAACCGTGGTGTGCTGGTTCAATCTATCATCCGAGAGTGGACGAAACGTGATACTCTGAAAGGCAACATTGTGTATGGGAAAGCGACGTGTCCTTACTGCGTTAAGGCGAAGAAGATGCTCAACGACGCGGGTATTGAATACGAGTATCACGATGTCGTTAAAGACAGCGCGGCACTATACCGAATGATTCCAGAAGTGAAAGCCATCATCGGAGAAAAGACGCCAGTCACGGTTCCACAAATTTGGCTCGATGGTCAGTACATCGGGGGTGCTGATAACCTTGAAGCTTGGCTTGCCGAAAAGGGGCTAACTCAAGTTCCTGACAACGTTGTTAACTTAGAAGAGAATCAATCGTCTGTGGGTTAATCACCTAACCCAACGGTCTGTTTAGCTGAAAACCGCATAGATAACAAAAAGCCGGAAGTGTATTACTTCCGGCTTTTTTAAATTCCATTTCACGCGCAGCGATTAGTTCACCATTTTTTCATCATTCGCTTAATGAAGGATGATTTTTTCGCTTTAGGCTTACCATTCAATGCTTCGTGCATTGCTTGCTTCGCGATCATCTGACCTAAATATGCGTTGCCTAATTCGTGATTCATGATTATCTCCTCGATAGTTAGGAGTGTGATTTTAATCACAAATCAAATAAAAACAAGATCTAAATCACATTATTTAACGCGTTTTTGCTGTTGGTAAGTTTTACCTGCGGCTTGATAAGTGTCTTTACGCTTCACTTCAAACATAGTATCAAAGAACCAAGCAACGAATACGATCACAGCGTCACCTTCATTCATAACGTGCTCTATGAACTCTTGCTCTTCGCCTTGCTCGTTTTCTTGTACAGTCACGTGGTAAATGCGCTTTTCACCTTCAACTTCTGCCAAAGCAAATTGTCCAGCAAGCGACTGAGCCGCCTCGGCAACTTCTTGGTCTTCAACCGACTTAAGAGCTTCTAAAGCTTGTGGTAGGTTTTCTTTTTCACATAGCGCTTTTACAAGTTGCTCGAATTCTTTATGTTCCATGCTTATTACCTATTTGGTGCATTGTGTTTCGCTTCGCGCATTGTAACAGTCGTTTGCACCCATTCAAGCAAACTCTTGCTTAACGAAGGGTTTTCTAAATGACAAGTAAGCCACCATAGCCATAATCAACGCCGCAATTAAATAACACCACCCCATCGCGTCTTGGCTTTGAATCCAATTTTCAACGAGATAGCCGCCAAAAAGCCCGGCCATGCACATTTGAATGGAGCCAGACAATGCCGAAACCACTCCGGCTTGTTTTTTATGTGGCTCTAGTAACATACTGATCGACAAAGGAAATGACATACCTTGCGCAATGGTCAACCAAGTGAACGCCCAAACTAAATTAAACAACGTGGTTTGTGTCACCAGTAGCCATACTCCAGCCGCCGCCATGATTGAAATAGCGAGCGACAGGATTTGCGCCGTAGACATAAATCGATTGAGTACATTTAACGTTAAACTGCCGAGCATTAAACCCGCAGATGGGATGATCATGACCGAACCATACTCCGCAGCCGTTAGGCCAATTTGATGCTGTAACAAAAAAGGCATCACCGATAACGAAACAAGACTTGTCAGGTAACTTATCCAGTTGTAACTCGCACTAGAGATAACCTGTTTATTGCCCAACAAACAGCCATAGTTTTTCACCACTTCTGTAACACAAAATCGACGCTTGCCGTTGGTGTTGGTTTCAGGCAATACAAAGTAACCTAAAGTAAAAATGGCTGCCAAGTACAACAAGACAAACATAAACACAGATTGCCAGCCAAGATAAAAAGCCATCCAACCACCAAACACTGGTGCGATAATAGGCATGATTGACGCGGTAACAGAGATGTAAGATAAAGCTCGGGTCAATTGCGGGCCATCATAACTGTCGCGCAAGACACTTCGGCCTAAAACAGAAGCACTACCAGCGCCGAGCCCTTGCAACAAACGTCCCAGAATCAAAATCGACAAGTTCGCCGAGAACATCACGCAAATCACCGTCCCTAGCAAATAAACCCCTTGTCCCAGTAAAAAAACAGGTCGCCGTCCAATAGCATCCGAAAGAGGCCCGTAGAATAACTGCGAAGCACCAAAGCCGACCAAGAAAAGAGTCACTAATAATTGGACGTCAGCATGGCTTGCAGATAACTCCTGGCTAATAAGGGGTAAAGATGGCAAGTAAATACTGACACCAACTTGCCCCGTGGCAATGATCATCATTGCCAACAAAATAGGTGTTTTTTTCATCTTTCCCCCTTATTTATTCTCACTGTTAATCAGTGTAAATTAGGTACTGAATAAAGATAATACACTTCACTGGAAACTGATTAGTTCCAAATAAGAATCAATAAGGCAATGGTATGGATTGGATTCAAAGCGTTCACAGTTATATTCGTGTGGTTGACGAAGGGAGCTTCAACGGCGCGGCACGAAAGATGAACACCACCAGCTCCGCGATTTCAAAACGGGTGCATTGGTTGGAAGAACGTATCGGCGTCCAATTGCTCAAACGTACTACCAGGACGGTTACCCAAACCGAAGCCGGCGCCTTGTTTTACGAACGCGCTAAGATGCAACTCGAAGATTGGCAATCAATCGTCGATGAAACTCGATCGGTCAGCCAGAGTCCCGCAGGCCTGCTCAAAATTGGAGCGACACTCGCTGTCGGCTCAAAGTTTCTCGTCCAATACCTCAATGATTTTTTGCAAATGTATCCAGACATCCGCATCCAATTAATCACCACAACGCCTGGCCAGTTACCTGAATTAAGCCTAGACCTGTTTATCAGCCGAGAGCTCGAACAACTCAACTCGCTCAGCTTCAAAGCAACTCCCCTATTTGAACATCGCGCTGGATTTTATGCCTCTCCTCAATATTTACAGCAGCACGGCGAGCCCAAAACAGTGGAAGAATTAACTCAGCACAACGCGTTAATTTGGGGTGAAAGACCGCAACGAGAAATTACCCTATCAAAAAGTAAGCGCATTATGTTATCCGGCAACTTTGCCACCACCAACCCTGAAGCCATGTTCTACGCTGCCAAAAACAGCATGGGCATTTTGGTAACAAACGATGTGATGATAAAAGACGAGCTCAATACCGGGACACTAAAACGAATCTTGCCAGAAATTACCGCCGATGAAGCGACAGTCTATGCCTACTACCCCAAACTGGACTATCAGCACACTCGGACTAAACTGTTTTTGGACTATCTCAAAGAGAGGTTAGCGAAGGAGCGCTCGGACTAAAGTTGTAGATGAAATTCTTGAAACTCACTTGCGATGCTATGCGACCTGTACCATATTTAAATGGAACCAATACTAACAACGCGTGATTGATATCACTAAATTTGGGTTCTCATATGGCTAGGAATACAACGATAGCTCCTTCTATCGACTTGGATGTCATCAACAGAACATTGAGTTTAGATGGAGCCGAACTGCTCGATAGCGTCACGCTAGTCTTGCACAAAAATTACTCGAGTTTCTGCACCTGTTTGATCGAGATAGACCGCTTGAAAACAAAGGCGACGACCCTTTCGTATGCGTGCGGCAATCAGCTCCAATCTCCGTTCGAATACTCGCTTAGCGGAACCCCATGTGCCACGGTAGGTAACTCTGAGCTCGATCATGTTCTCTATGAGAATGACGTGGCCGAACGATTTCCACACGATGTATATTTAAAAGAAAATGGCATCGAGTCTTACTTAGGTGTCCCTCTTCGTTCTGAGACAGGTGATGTACTCGGGGTGCTGCTATCAAGCTTTACCTTCGAGCTAAACAACATCGAAGAAATGATTTATCACCACAAGTTGTTTGCTCGAGTGGTTGTTCACAATTTGCGCGCAAAGTGGCTCTCTGCGCGCTCTGATAGTTTAGTTAACCAGTTGAGCTATGAAGTCTCTCACGACAACTTAACCGGTTTGCTCAATCGCAGCTTCTTGGCCGACAAGTTAGAGCGGCTAACAGAGATGGGAACAGCACCTTTCACCCTTGCCTACATAGACATTGATAATTTTAAGTCGATCAACGATCTTTACGGTAATTACATTGGTGATCAAATCATTAAATTCGTTGCCAAGACAACCGAGGAAGCGGTGCACGATAAACAGTTGGCATTTCGTATTGCTGGTGATGAGTTTGCTTTTATTTCGCTATCAGGCGATCCGTTCGAGATCTGTAACCGAATCATAGAAAAACTAGAGCGAGGCTATAAAGATCCTTCGCACAACATAAAAGTGAAAGTCAGCATTGGTATCGCACGAAATACCAGCCACAGTCTTAGCGCAGACCAAATTATGCTTAATGCCAGCTTAGCCTTGAAAGAGTGTAAACAGTCGCCGCAACTCACTATCCAGTGTTACGACACGCACCTAAGCGCTCAGTATTATCGACGTGCGATGATCATTGATGCTCTGCGTAGCGAACTGGATAAAGTCACTCAGCACAATGAGATTTATGTTGTCGTGCAGCCCATCGTCAATAAAGGCTCGAAACAATGGGATTACTTTGAAATTCTGGCGCGCTGGAACAGCCAAGCACTCGGTTCTATTTCACCGATAGAGTTTATCGAAGCAGCCGAACAATCTGGTTTAATCATCGAACTGGGTGAACGGATTGTCGAGTTGGCCTGCGCGGCTAAGAAACAACTCGAGGATGGCTTAGGCCATAAAATTAAACTTGGACTGAATTGTTCAGCTCACGAGCTCAGTAATGCGAATCGCTACGTCCAGCATTTGTTAGCCACCATTGAGCGCTATGGGTTCAAACCTGAAGAGTTCACCATTGAACTCACTGAAACGGTGCTACTTTCACGCACTAAAGAAGTGAAAATCATTCTAGACAAACTACGATTGCTCGGTTTTACCGTCGCTCTTGATGATTTCGGTACAGGTTATTCGAGTCTTAACTATATCCACAGTTACCCTATCGACTGTATAAAAATCGATGCGACCTTCATTCGCAACATGCTCACTAACGAAACAGCGGAAAGTGTTGTTTGGCTGATCATTCAACTGGCGAAACGTCTGCAGGTAAACCTAGTCGCTGAAGGCGTAGAAGATCAAGAGGCACTCAATAAACTGTACACCATGGGTTGTGAACAAATTCAAGGTTACTACTTCTCACGCCCCGAACTTCCTGAAACTATCATCGACTTGCAAGCCAGCCCTACAGACAAGACCTGCAAAGTTTCCAATGGCTAGCCACTCGTTCCCCTTACGCTAGCCATTTTCTTTTTCTTCTCGCCTTTCCCATAACCAATTTAGGGTTGATTCACTCAACTTATTTGATAATAATTATCATTACGATTAATTTAATCCCAAGGCTTATTATGCATTGCCAAAAACCTCTCTATCAGTGCTTTTTTAAAGCTCAGGATCGATTTCAAGACAAGCTGACTCAAGGCGGATTTGAACCGGATGTCATCCAAGACTATATCCACTCCACCATGAATCTTTCGTCTTTTTATGAGCCTGGGGCAATGCATGAGAACACCTTACTGTGCGAACTGTTTCTCAGAAGACTCTACTTTGACATGTTAGATGCCATCCAAGATCCGGTTCGCAGCCGAATATTTCGTCGAGTATGCCTTGATTCCATCCACACACCACTGCTTTGTCTCAAACGTTTTTATTACCACTGGGATGACGGTGATATTCGATTTCTTCAATTACAACAACAACTACAGCGCATTCAAGCGCCTTTAGACTGATAACGTAAGGAATAAAAATGACTCAACCTTCAAGCTCGCAATCATTTCGTGTTGAAAAGGACAGCATGGGAGAAGTGCAAGTACCTGAAAATGCGCTTTACCAAGCTCAAACTCAACGTGCGGTCGACAATTTCCACTTTAGTCACCACAAGATGCCGGTCGCTTTCATCCAAGCACTCGCTTATGTTAAGCAAACTGCAGCGCTAACAAATGCTCAGCTTGGTTTACTCGAAGGTGACATTGCCAATGCGATTGCTGACGCCGCTCAGCCAATCATCGACGGAGAGCACTTAGAACACTTTCCAATCGATGTCTTCCAAACTGGCTCAGGCACCAGTTCAAACATGAATGCAAATGAAGTGATAGCTACGTTAGCAAGCGATGTTCTTGGTGCAGACGTGAGCCCTAATGACCATGTCAACATGGGCCAAAGTAGTAATGACGTTGTACCAACCGCCATCCAAGTCAGCAGCGCAATTTCAATTGAGAAACAGCTTCTTCCTGCACTCGATCATCTGATTAACGCACTTAAAGCGAAACGAGAAGAAGTGGGGCAAGTTGTCAAAACCGGCCGTACCCACTTAATGGATGCGATGCCAGTAACATTCGATCAAGAGCTTGGGGGTTGGCAATACCAGATCGAGCAAGCTCGCACCGGCATTGTTCATAGCTTGACGGCGGTTAAAGCGTTGGCTCAAGGCGGTACAGCGGTAGGTACAGGCATCAATGCCGATCCTAGATTCGCTGCTGCATTTGCCGATAACCTATCGCAAGCGACGCGTATCCAGTTCACTGCCAGCAGCAACTTCTTCTACAACCTAAGCTCGCAAGACGCGATTGTTGCACTGTCTGGACAATTGAAAACAGCCGCAGTCGCCACCATGAAAATCGCGAATGATCTCCGCTGGATGAATTCTGGTCCTCTTGCCGGTCTTGGCGAAATCGAATTGCAAGGCCTTCAGCCGGGTTCTTCAATCATGCCAGGGAAAGTGAATCCTGTGATTCCAGAAGCCGCTGCCATGGCGTCTGCACAGGTGATTGGTAATGATGCAACCATTACCCTTGCCGGCCAATCGGGCAACTTCCAACTCAATGTCATGCTACCGGTTATTGCTCACAACGTCATTGAGAGTATTGAGCTGCTGTCTAACTCAGCGATTGCACTAGCAGACAAAGCCATCGCAACCTTCAACGTGCGCGAAGACAACTTGCAAGTTGCGCTGTCACGTAATCCAATTTTGGTCACCGCACTCAACCCTGTAATTGGTTATCTCAAAGCAGCTGATATTGCGAAGAAAGCCTATAAGCAAGGCCGAGCCATTATTGACGTGGCGGAAGAAGAGACCGATCTCGATAGAGCAACATTAGAGCGTTTACTCGATCCAACGCAGCTAACAAAAGGTGGTGTGGCAGAATAAAAGCACACATCCTTGTGCAGTGTGCTCTGGTTTAAATCCAAGCCAGGGCAATAAGCAAAGTTGGCACAGCAATCACTGCGGCCATTTTTGCCAGCGACATCAGTTCGCGGAGTGCAACGTCACGTTTTTTAGACGTCATGTGCTCCGCGGAATGGGCCGCCATCGCTTGTGTGGCGTTCATCGGTATTTCCTTAAAATACAGATTAAATCAAGGAGCGGCGATTCTACGCAAATGTCGTTCACGGTGCAATTGCACTGACCTATTCTTGGCCAACAACTCCTCTTCGACTAATCACTCATCGTTTGCAGTTTTACTAAGTGGTGAAATACTCGATCTGACAGAGAAGGCACTCAGCGCCGAGACAGCTTACTCCGAGTACCCTTCCCTTTTGCTTTAGCCGATAAGCTGGCTTGGGCTAAAAATCCCAGTCTTCATCTTCCGTCGCAACCGCTTTACCAATCACATAAGACGAGCCTGAACCTGAGAAGAAATCGTGGTTCTCATCGGCATTTGGCGACAGTGCCGCCATAATGGCTGGGTTAACCTGACACAGTTCATCAGGAAACAGAGGCTCGAATCCAAGATTCATCAGTGCTTTGTTCGCGTTGTAGTGTAGGAAGTGCTTCACGTCTTCCGTAAGACCCACTTGGTCGTACAACGATTCTGTGTATTGGCTTTCAATTTCATACAAAGAGAACATCAGCGAGTAAGCCTCATCCTTAACCTTAGCTTGCTCTTGTTCTGACAGTTCGTTAAACGCTAGCTGGAACTTATAGCCAATGTAGTAGCCATGAATCGCTTCGTCTCGAATGATCAGTCGAATCAAGTCTGCGGTGTTGGTCAGCTTTGCCCGACTCGACCAATGCATTGGCAGGTAAAAACCGGAATAGAACAAAAAGCTTTCAAGGAAAACACTGGCCACTTTTTTCTTGAGCGGGTCGCCTTGCGCTAGGTAATCTTCCAGTACTAACTGAGCTTTCTTTTGTAGTAGCGGATTCTCGTCAGCCCAGCGAAACGCTTCATCAATTTGTGGCGTGGTGCACATGGTCGAGAAAACAGACGAATAACTGCGAGCGTGTACTGCTTCCATGAAAGCGATGTTGGTCAAAACGGCTTCTTCATGGGGAGTGCGAGCATCAGCCATTAAGGCAGGAGCGCCAACGGTATTTTGAATCGTATCAAGCAGAGTCAAACCAGTAAAAACTCGTATCGTCAGTGTTTGCTCTTCTTCAGTCAGTTGCTTCCAAGTTTGAATGTCATTGGACAATGGCACCTTCTCAGGCAACCAAAAATTCACCGTTAAGCGGTTCCAAATCTCAAGATCTTTATCATCTTGCATTCGGTTCCAGTTAATCGCTCGAACAGGTTCAGTGTGTGGGTTACTCATAATGGGGTTCCTTGTTTACAACGAGCAAGAGACGCAGCCTTCAACTTGCGTACCTTCAAGGGCTTTTTGGCGCATGCGAATGTAATAGAGCGTTTTGATCTTCTTTTTCCACGCATAGATTTGTGCTTTGTTGATATCACGAGTAGTCACTTCGTCACTAAAGAACAGTGTCAGAGACAAACCTTGATCGACGTGCTCTGTCGCTGCTGCATAGACGTCAATAATGGCTTTAGGGCCAATTTCATAGGCATCTTTGAAGTAGTCGAGATTATCATTACTCAGGTATGGCGCAGGGAAGTAAACCCGTCCAATCTTGCCCTCTTTACGAATTTCAACTTTTGCGGTGACTGGGTGGATAGAAGCCGTCGCGTCATTGATGTAACTGATCGAGCCCGTCGGTGGAATCGCTTGCAAGTTGCGGTTGTACAGACCAGACTCCATCACCTTAGACTGAAGCTGCTGCCAATCATCAATCGACGGTACCCGCATATCCAATCGTTCAAACAGTGCCGCAACAATGTCCGTACGAGGCGAATAGTCTTGCTGCAAGTATTTGGTGAAGAACTCACCCGTAGCGTACTGAGAGTGTTCAAAGCCGACAAATACTTGCTTCCTTTCCAAAGCCAATTTATTTGAAGCGGTTAAGCAGTGGTATAAGGTCGTGGCAAAGTAAGTACGAGTAAAATCGACGGCCTCTTCGCTGTCATAGTGAATTTGCTCGCGGGCTAAAAATCCGTGCAGATTCATCTGGCCTAATCCAATGGCGTGGCTTTCATCATTGCCTCTACGTATCGACGGTACGCTGTCTATTGCACTCATTTCAGACACGGCGTTGAGCGCGCGAATCGACACCTCGACAGTATGGTCCAAATGACCACCATCTAGCGCTTTGGCAATGTTGACTGACCCTAAGTTGCATGAGATATCACGCCCCAGGTGGGCATAGCTCAAGTCGTCATTAAAGTGAGAGGCATCATTAACCTGCAAAATCTCGGAGCAAAGATTTGACATGTTAATTCTTCCCTTTATTGGGTTGGCTGCATTAACCGTATCCTCAAACATAAGATAAGGATAACCGGACTCAAACTGAATCTCTGCAAGGGTCTGGAACAATCCACGAGCCGAAATCTTACTCTTTCGAATACGCGGGTCATCGACCATTTCGTGATACTTCTCGCTCACGCTGATTTCAGAGAAAGGCACACCGTAGACCCGCTCCACATCATGGGGCGAAAACAAATACATGTCCTTGTTCTGCTTGGCGAGCTCTAACGTAATATCGGGAATAACGATACCCAAGCTCAGAGTTTTGATGCGGATTTTCTCATCGGCGTTTTCACGCTTAGTATCTAGAAACTGCATAATGTCCGGATGATGCGCGTTCAAATACACTGCACCAGCCCCCTGACGAGCACCTAACTGATTCGCATAAGAAAAGCTGTCTTCAAGCAGCTTCATGACAGGCACAACACCAGAACTTTGGTTGAGTATCCCTTTAATCGGAGCGCCTTGTTCACGCAAGTTACTCAAAAGAAGGGCGACTCCACCACCTCGACGAGAGAGCTGTAACGAAGAGTTAATCGCTCTACCGATACTCTCCATGTTGTCTTCAATACGTAGCAGAAAGCACGAAATCAGTTCTCCGCGACTCTTTTTCCCCGAGTTGATAAATGTTGGCGTGGCAGGTTGAAAACGTTGAGAAATGATCTCTTGCATGAGATCCAGAGCAAACGCTTTGTCACCACGCGCAAGGGTTAGTGCCGTCATCACAACGCGGTCTTCGAAGCGCTCTAAATAGCGCTTTCCATCGCGGGTTTTCAGTGCGTAAGAGGTAAAAAACTTGTACGCACCTAGAAAGGTTCTAAAGCGGAATTTGACTTGATAAGCTCGATCCCAAATCAGTTGGAGAAACTCTCTATCATATTGTTCTAAAACTTCTTTTTCGTAATAGCCTTCGTTTAACAAGTAATCGAGTTTTTCCGCCAAGTTGTGGAAGAAAACCGTATTCTGGTTAACGTGCTGTAAGAAGAATTGACGCGCAGCTTGTCGGTCAGCATCTAGCTGGATACTCCCCTTTTCATCAAGTAAGTTAAGCATGGCATTGAGCGCGTGGTAGTCCAACGGCTCGGTGTTAAATTGGTTATCCATGGTGTTTCCAAAATTGTTCGAGTCCCTGCTGCACGGCTTGAACATCGTGCTGGGTTCCTGAAAGTTCGAAGCGATAAAGCACAGGGACCTGGCATTTATGCGCAATAATTTTTCCAGCCTGGGCGAACAGTTCACCAAAATTACGATTTCCCGAGGCGATCACCCCTTTGAGGTGCGCGCGGTTTTCTGCATGGTTGAGAACTTTGATCACTGATTTAGGTACCGCGCCGCGCCCTTCTCCATCCGCATAAGTTGGACAAACTAAAACATAAGGCTGATCTAGAATGGGCATAGGCTCGTCGGCGTTTATCGGAAGTCGAATTGAATCTACCTCCAATCTTTCAACGAACCGCTGAGTATTTCCCGACGCGCTGGAGTAATAAACAATCATTAGGCTAACTGACTGATCATATCTGGACGAAAACCGGACCAATGTTTCGCTCCCGCCACAACAACGGGCGCTTGACGATACCCCATCGATTGAACAGATTGCATTGCCGAGTTATCAAGCGTTAGATCAATTACTTGGTGCGCGATGCCTTTGGCTTCTAACGCTCTTACCGTCGCTGTGCACTGAACACATTGGGGCTTGGAGTATACGATGATGTCCATATTTCATTACCTTCTGTTAAAAATTGTAATGATAACCATTATCAATTACATCCACATATGGTATTGCCAGATCTACATTTGTCAATATGTAGTACGAGCAACTATTCTCCACACTAAATTTATGGTTGATAATGAAATGATAATCAATATCATTCTCAGATATTTTCGAACAAAAGGAATTTTTAATGAGTATTCCAAGTTCAGATTCTAATCAAATATCAATACATGACATGGAGTGGCGGGGGGTGATGCTCTCTGAAAACGCAGCGAAAAGAGTGGCAGCTCTAACGCAACAAGGGCAGCATTTTCACCTCAGTGTCCGGCCTTCTGGCTGCACTGGATTTGCCTATGAAATCGCGCTAGTAGACACCATCGCAGACGATGATTTGCGATTTGAGTCACACAACACCCCTTTCTATGTCGCATTGAGCGCAATGCCAATGCTTGACGGTACTGAGTTGGATTTTGTCCGCCAGGGCCTTAACAGTAATTTCGTCTATAACAATCCCAATGTGAAAAACCTTTGCGGTTGCGGCGAAAGCTTTGGAGTTTGATCATGTGTGCAGTTGAAACACAGCCCGAAGTAGAAGAACTATTCCAAACCAGTCATTACAAAGAGGGTTTCTATACCCAACTTTCTTCTGACACTCTCTCCAAAGGCATCAACGAACAGGTTGTTCGTGCCATCTCAGCAAAACGTAGCGAACCAGAATGGATGTTGCAATTTAGGTTAGACGCATTCAGAAAATGGCAGCAGATGGAGGAGCCACACTGGCTCAAAGCCGAGTACCCCGAGCTGGATTATCAGGACTACAGCTACTATTCAGCACCAAGCTGCGCAAGTTGTGACACTGACTGCTCAGATGATGGTACAAATGAATATTTGACCAAAGAAGTCGAAACGGCTTTTGAGCAACTCGGCGTTCCGGTTCGTGAAGGCGCGGAAGTGGCCGTTGACGCCATTTTTGATTCCGTTTCTGTTACGACAACCTACAAGAATGAATTGAATGAATTGGGGATAATCTTCTGTTCGTTTAGTGAAGCGATCCAACAACACCCCGAACTTGTACAGCAGTATCTCGGCACGGTCGTTCCCCCTGAAGACAATTTTTTTGCCGCGTTGAATGCAGCTGTCGCCTCCGATGGCACCTTTGTTTACATTCCTAAAGGTGTTCGATGTCCTCGGGAGTTGTCGACCTATTTCCGCATCAATCAAGCGAAGACAGGCCAGTTTGAACGCACCATATTGATCGCTGATGAAGAAGCTTATGTCAGCTACATCGAAGGTTGTTCAGCCCCCATGCGCGATAGCTACCAACTGCATGCCGCGGTTGTGGAAGTCATTATTCATGACCGTGCAGAAGTAAAATACTCGACCGTTCAAAACTGGTTCTCTGGCGAAGAGGATAGCCAAGGCGGCATCTTAAACTTTGTTACCAAAAGAGCTGTATGCGAAGGCGACCACAGCAAGATGTCATGGACTCAATCTGAAACGGGTTCTGCTATTACCTGGAAATACCCAAGTGTCATTCTCAAGGGTGACTATTCTGTTGGGGAATTCTTCTCGGTGGCGCTGACTAATGGCGTTCAACAAGCCGATACAGGGACAAAGATGATTCATATCGGTAAACACACGCGTTCTACCATCATCTCAAAAGGTATCTCCGCGGGTAAGAGTGAAAACAGTTATCGCGGCCTAGTCAAGATACTACCCAACGCAGAAGGGGCACGTAATTTCACCCAATGCGACTCAATGTTGATCGGCACTCAATGTGGTGCACATACGTTCCCTTACATCGAAGTGAAGAACCCAACGGCACAAGTGGAGCATGAGGCAACCACCTCTCGGATCGGTGAAGACCAACTGTTTTACTGTGTGCAACGCGGCATCAGTGAGGATGATGCTATTTCTATGATTGTAAACGGGTTTTGCAAAGACGTATTTTCAGAATTACCGCTTGAGTTTGCTGTAGAAGCACAAAAACTGCTTTCAATCAGCCTTGAGCATAGCGTGGGATAAATCAATGCTAGAAATTAAAGACCTACACGTGAGTGTAGAAGACAATCCAATACTCAAAGGCATCAGCCTGACGGTTAAACCAGGTGAAGTTCACGCGATCATGGGACCGAATGGCTCTGGTAAAAGTACCCTTTCTGCGACACTAGCTGGCAAAGACGACTACGAAGTTGATGCGGGTGAGATGTTGTTTAAAGGTAAAGACCTAACCGAACTCGATCCAGAAGAACGGGCTGGTGAAGGCGTCTTCCTTGCATTCCAATATCCTGTTGAGATTCCGGGTGTCAGCAACAAGCTTTTTCTCAATACCGCATTAAATGAAATTCGTAATTATCGTTGCCAAGAGCCGTTAGATCGCTTTGATTTTGAAGATCTATTGGAAGAGAAAGCAAATCTACTCAAGATGCCAACCACCCTACTAAACCGTTCAGTGAATGAAGGTTTCTCTGGCGGTGAAAAAAAGCGTAACGACATTTTGCAGATGGCGGTGTTATCACCCGATCTATGCATTCTTGATGAAACGGACTCAGGCCTAGACATTGATGCTTTGAAAGCCGTCTCTTCTGGCGTTAACGCTCTGCAAGATGGTCAGCGAGCCTTCATACTTGTCACTCACTACCAACGAATTCTGAATTACATCAAACCAGATTATGTGCATGTGTTGTACAAAGGAAAAATCGTTAGATCAGGCGATCACACACTGGCACATGAGCTAGAGGAGAAAGGCTATGGGTGGATTACTGGTGAAGAGTAACTGTCCTTCAGTGGATACCTTACAGCACCTAGTACAGGGTCAAGACTGGCAAAAAAATCAATTTGCTAAAGCCAAGTCTGTAGGTTTACCTAGCGCTAAAGAGGAAGGGTGGAAGTACACTTCTCTCGAATATTTCTATTCGCTGCCATTACAATCTGCCGCCTTGCAATCCGCAGAAAATATCTCTTATGAGGGGCTAAGCCTAGGTATCGATGCCTATCGACTCGTTTTCTTTGATGGTCACTTTTCAGCCAGGTGTTCAGATTGGATTCCTAAGGTGCGGGTCACTCCACTCAACGTGCTAACCGCAGTCGAAACCTATGAGCTCTCACGCTCAGTGCGAGCCGATGCGTTTACCTACCTGACTGATGCGACAGCATCAGGCGGCGTGCTGATTGAAGTCGAACCAAATACGCAAGTGACCAAGCCGATTTATCTGCTGCATATCAGCTCTGGTCAAAATGGCGAAGTGTGTAGCTATCGCCATCATATTGAGATGGCTCCCCTATCGGAACTCGAAGTGATCGAGCACCACATCTCACTTGAGCAAGGTGGCGGAGTTACGTTGTCACGACTAACCAGCTACATTGGTGAAGGTGCCAACTACCAGCACACCAAGTTGATCGAAGAATCGAAGCAGCAACATCACTTTGGCCACAACGATATTCGTTTGCAAAGAGATGCCAAAGCGAAATCGACAGCCGTGTTGCTATCAGGCCTGTTAGTTCGTCATCAAACCAGTTCAGAACTGAGCGGTGACAATGGAGAGTTAGCGATGAACAGCGTCGCCATGCCGAAAGACGAGCAGACATTTGATAGCCGAACGTATCTTAAGCACAATGCTCCTCACTGCCGCAGCGAGCAAATGCATAAGATTATCGGTCGAGACAAAGGCAACGCGGTATTCGATGGCATGATTTACGTAGATCCGGTCGCACTGAAAACTGACGGCCAAATGGACACGCATAGCTTGTTACTCAGTGACCATGCACAAGTAAACTGTAAGCCTCAGTTAGAAATCTACGCCGATGATGTCAAATGTAGCCACGGCGCAACGACAGGTCAGATGGATAAAAATCAAATTGACTACATGCGTGCAAGAGGAATAAACCAAGAGCAGGCCGAACAGATGCTGATGTCCGCGTTCGTTTGCGAGGTTGCAGACAAAATCCGCCATCCAAGCCTGCGAAGTTACGTGAATACCAAACTCGCAGACTCGTTACATAAAGAGGTTAACCATGGCTGATTTACCTCCCATTGAAAGCCCATGGGCAAAGGACTTTCCGGCGCTAGGTACACAAGTCTATGGTAAACCGCTGGTTTATCTTGATACTGCAGCCACCGCACAGTCACCGACTTCAGTGATCGAAAGAATGACGCAATTTTACCAGCGAGACTACGCTAGCGTTCATCGTGGCGCTCACTATCTAAGCGCCAAGGCAACCGAAGACATGGAGCTGGTACGAACTCAAGTTGCTGAGTTCATCAACGCCAACGAAGCCAGCAACATTGTGTTCACCAAAGGCACCACTGAAGCCATCAACTTAGTAGCAAATAGTTACCTTCGACCAAAAGTAAAAGCAGAAGACGAAATCATCGTCACTGATATGGAACACCATGCCAACCTTGTCCCGTGGCAACTGTTATCTGACCTTTGCGGTGTAAAGATTCGCGTCTGGGAAATGAACAGCCAGGGCCAACTCGACGTGGCAGAATTGAAAAAACTGCTCAACAACAAAACTCGCTTAGTCGCATTGACCCATGTTTCTAATGTGCTAGGACAAGTCAATCCGGTGAAAAAAGTCATCAAACTGGCGCACCGAGCGAACGTGCCTGTACTGATCGATGGCGCTCAAGCCGTTATGCATCAGCAAGTGGATGTCAGCGAGTTGGATTGCGACTTTTATACTTTCTCCGCCCACAAGCTCTACGGCCCAACTGGTACCGGGGTGCTTTACGCCAAAACCAAGCATTTGACTAGCATGGTCCCATGGGAAGGTGGTGGTGCGATGATCGATCAAGTGACGCTTCCTATCGGCACATCTTATGGGCAAGCGCCATGGAAGTTTGAAGCTGGTACCCCCAACATCGCGGGTATATTAGGTTTAGGGGCTGCGATCGAGTATGTGGAAAACATCGGCCTGAACGCAATCGCCGCGCACGAAGCCCGGCTTATGCAGTACATGGAAAAATCGTTAGCCAATGTCGCTGGAATCGAAATCTATGGAGAGAGCAAAAATCGCAGCGGTTTGATCTCATTTAACCTGAAAGGCCATCACTCGTTTGACGTGGGCGCATTTTTAGATAGGTACGGGATCGCAATTCGAACTGGCCACCACTGTGCCATGCCGCTCGTGAAAAAGCTCGGCCAAAGCTCTGTCTGTCGCGCATCCATAGGTCTGTACACAAACTCAAATGATATCGATAACTTTTGTCAGGCGCTGCAACGAATCAGTCAGTTATTAAGGTGATTATCATGACACCAGAAAAAGTACTCAAAAACTTTAACCGCTGCGCCGATTGGGAAGAGCGATATCTTTATCTGATCGAACTCGGAGAACGCTTACCCGCCTACCCGTTTGATAAACAACAAGATGACTACCTTGTAGCTGGCTGCCAAAGTCAGGTTTGGGTCGATATTCGATGCTCGAAGCAAGGAATTCTTACACTACGCGCCACCAGCGATTCTTCTATCGTTAAGGGGTTATTATCATTGATTTCGATAGCGTACGATCAGCAAAGTGTCGAGCATGCGAAGTGCTTTGACGTTCACGCTTGGTTTGATTCTCTAGAGTTAAAATCTCACCTGACACCAGGTAGAACGCAAGGACTGGATGCCATTATTCAACACGTTCGCCATATCGCGGTTCAAACTGAAAAAGCGCCCCTACTCCACTAACTCATACACATAACATCAAGAGGCCTTCTCTCTGGCCTCTTGCCCTCAAAAAAAATCGTTTATCGTCTGGATAAAATCCCTCAGTTGCTGGCTCCATACGGGTTATCTACACTGCCAGCCAATTTAGAGGCTCGCTCTTTTAACGCAGGTACCCTACTCACAACTTACTGCTTTCAAACAACAATACTCACAACAAGCACACTGAAACGCTTCTAGTCACCCCTTTTGGGCTTAAGTCCACTCTCAATTTTTGAGCGATTTCGCTCAGACTAGCGAATGAATTTTTCGGAGTAACCACTGTGAACAAACTAAAAAGCATTAACCCTAAACGCATGGGCAAAGAGCGTGTAAAACGTGAATATGACTTACGCGTACTTAATCTCGTTGCGGAAAGCGAGTATGAATCTCGAATGGCAATCTGGAACGGACTTGAAATGACGACAGATATTGCTAACGAGATGAAGGACTTTATTGACCAAGCATTTAACAAGATGCAACAAGACTTAAAAGCAGCGCGTCGTGAACTTGCTGTTGAATATAGCGAGTTTGCCACTTTCGCCAACGAAGAAATCAACTACATCAAAGGCAACGTTGCCGATGCCACTGCCCAGTACTTTTGGTACGGCGCAATCGCTCTTATGGTGGTGGGCACACTGGCGATTTGCATTTAGCATCACTCCCTATCACTCAGCTCTTACAAGTTGTCTTTTTCATTCGAAGTGGGATATCTGCTCCCGCTTCGACAAATGTTGACAGATAGATTACAAAACCCTGCTGATTCGTTCTAAAATCTGTTCACTGTTTTGATTTTGGACTCTCTGATGCTCGGGCGCTTGTACCTCATCTCGCTGGCTTACCTTTTTTCTTGCGCGGCATTTGGCCAAGATTTACAACACCAATGGCAAGCATTGTACCAAGAAGCGTGGCAACAGACAGAGGTCACCATTAAGCAATCTCATATTGCTCAGTTTCCAAAAGCACTGTGGCTATCAAGCAGTCAGTACCCAAATTTCGAGCGCTTTAGCTGGCAAGACTTACGTGCACTAGAGCAAGTTGCCACCGACTGCCGAGCAACTGCGAATGCACCGCAGCGCATCTCAGGCGCAATCGAATTTGAGCTGGCGTTATGCCAAAACAAACAGCTTGATCTCGCTTGGTTTGCCAATCACACATTGTTGCATCCCGCGGGTGGCAGCTACGCAGACCGCTATTTGGAACAAGGTATAGCGCATAACCAAGTATTCTCACCTGAGCTTCTTGCCCTCACCAGCTTATCCAACCCGAATAACCCACTCTATTCACAAGTTTCCACGCTTTCTGCAGAAGGTAAACAAGCCTTGATTAACGGTTATCGAGCTTGGTTAGAAGGTGATGCCTTATGGCTAAGTGGAGAGTCTGGCTGGAAGCGAGTAACGGTAAATGTCTGGCAGCCACTTGCGAAACACTACAACATCACCCTAACAGGAAACAGTTGTGGCTTAACTTACAGTAACTTGTGTATTAGCCATACTGACACGACTTGGCTCAGTCAACAGCAGTTGTTGTTGCTTTTCGGCACTTTAGTTGCTGTGTTTATCGCTCGGCTTAGCGTACTCAAACACAAACAGCAGCGAGAAAAGCGCTTTGTTCTACAATTATTGACTCACGAGTTGAGAACGCCTATCACCAGCTTGGGGCTCACCATCGAGCTGTTTCGTGATCAATTCGATCAGTTTGATTCAGAGACTCAGCAAGCGTTTTGGCGTTTGCTTGCCGATTACCAAAGACTGTCGCAACTGACAGAGAACAGCAAAGTCTACCTAAATGCGAACAAGGGAACCGCACTGCTGTCCCAAACGGCCTCGGTACATGATTGGCTTACCCATTGCTGTGACAAACATCAGGTCGAATTTTCACTCAATCAAGATAAAGAGATAACGCAGCCCTATTACTGGCTTTCTGTTTGTTTAGACAACTTGATCAAAAATGCGAAACAACACGGTCAAGGCGAAGTCTATGTCAGCGCGCACCTTGGCAAAACACTAACCATTGAAGTTCAAGATCAAGGGCATTTTCCAAATGCTTGGCAGCGCATGTTTAGGCGAAGAAAGGCGTCCAGCGATAACATGGGCATAGGATTACACATCGTTGCCCACCTTATAAAGCTCGCTAATGGCAAGCTAATCTTATTGCGTAAACCAACTCGATGTATTTTGGAGCTGCCGTATGAGCACAATACTTCTGATTGAAGACGATCAACTCCTAGGACAAGGCCTCGTCAGCGTCTTTGAAAATAATCACTACCGATGCTTATGGGCGCAAAATAGCAAGCAAGCCAAAAAGCTGTGGTATAAAGCAGATTTGGTGATTCTCGACAGACAATTGGACGACGGCGATAGCTTACAGCATCTCCCACATTGGATGTTGCTTAAGGCACTCCCAGTCATTGTGTTAACGGCAAAAGTCACAATTGAAGAGCGCGTCGAAGGCTTGATGGCCGGCGCGAAAGACTATGTAAGTAAGCCATTCTCTACCGATGAGTTGCTCGCACGTGTCACTTCACAGCTTCGTCCCTTAGGTGGCGGCCAACTCAATTATGCCGACATCCAAATAGATATAGGTCGACGCCAAGCAAGCATTGGGCCGCAGTCGGTCACACTCAAACCCAAAGAGTTTCAACTCTTACTGTTGCTGGTACAAAATCAAGGCCGAGTGTTTCATCGCGATGAGTTGCTCAATAAAATTTGGGGATATGAAGCCTTTCCAAACACGCGTACGGTCGACAATCATGTTTTGCATTTACGCCAAAAACTGCCGAGCTTAAACATTGAAACCCACCGAGGCGTAGGCTACCGATTGAGAGAGGCAAACCAATGAGTAAATCCACATTGTTTGGCGCCACGTTTTTGATCTCGCTCGTCGCGTCGACGCCCAGCCATAGCGATCTATTCCTGGATACGCCGCTGCAACCGGCTTATCAAGCAACACTCAATCAACAACCTCAACTCGCTTGGCAAGAGCTAACCCTTGCTCTCAGTCAGCACGAACTTGACGACCATCTCTGGTTACCTGTGAAACAAGAAGTCCTCCACCAGACCGATTGTGGAAGCGCTCTGTCAGGTGGTTCGGCTAACAACCTGCGGCTCAGCTTTGTGAAGCGATTTGGTACCACGGCGAAAGGTTATCAGGTGCGGATTTCCACAGAGAACAGCCCGAGCGCCATGGATGTCACGTTATTTACCCCAGATGGTTCGCCATTAGTCTCAGGGCAATTTGGCGCAGGGCAAAGCTATCAAGAATTTGAAAGTATTGAGTTGTTACAGAAACCACGTTCTGGGGTCTTCAATCTTGTTATTGACGAGCAAACCATTGGATTAGTCATTGCTATTGAAGATCAGTCGCAATGGCTCGTCTTTAATCAACAGCGCGCCATCCCAACCGTCGAACTGAATCTGCCACAAACCCTGCCAGGTTGCCCGAGTGTGTCGGCAAGTTGGCAGTGGTTTGATAGCGATTATCGAATGTTGGGGCACAAAGTCGCGTTTCAACAAAACCCACAGCCAATACCAGCCAACAGCCCTTATCAAACACAAGCAAAACACCTTAGTGCTAGCGTCGAACGAGTCGAGTTTCAGCATGGTGTTCGCATCGAATACATTCAACGCATTGCCATTCCATACCAGTAAAATCATAGGCATCACTCATCCTCGAATAGAGACAAAAGGGTGACAAAACTCTAGGTAGATTCGCGTTAAATACTCCTAACTTAATGTCGGAGTTTCACAATGAAATTAAATCTACCTTTTTTAACAACACTACTGGTTGGCAGCACCTTGGCGGCCAGCACGTTAGCTCAACCAATTGAGCTCACTGCAAATAAACAACACGTCTCCATTGTTCCGGAAACCTTACAGATAGACTGGAACGGTTTGTCCATCAATGACAATGCCCTATCGTTCAATCAGCAAACGAGCTCCAGTTATCGGCTGATAAAGAAAAGTGCAACGGATGCGAGCTGGCAAGTTCAACCAAGTGGTATCCAATTGCAAGCGTCGCTGGTGGGCGAGGTTTTGCAACTCACCTTGATTCCGCCAAACAACCTGAAGATTGACCGAAAACGTCCGTTAGTGATTGATTGGTTTGAACTCAATGAACAAAAAGTCGATACCTTGTTATTACCTCTTAGCGAGGGAATGCGTATTCCAGTGAAGCATGCAACCTGGGCAAATTTCCTTGCTGATGAATACTCAGGATCAAATACGACTCAAGGCTTGAAAATGCCCTTCTGGAGTGCGGAACAACAAGGGCGCTTTATCAACTACCATTTGCTGTCACCCACGAATAACCAGTTGAGCTTCTCGAACCACAAAGGTCGAGTTGATATGGCGCTAAACCATCACTTCACTCCTCTGAACCGTAATCAGCCGCTGCGAGTAAACATCTCTATAGGTGACGACATGTTGAGCGGCGCAAAGCAATACCGAACCTGGCGACAGGCTCAGCGGCTAGCCGATCCCTTAAGCGCGAAAATTGCCCGTAATCCAGAGATAAAAAAACTGATCGCAGCCAACCACGTTTATCTCTTTGGCACTGGCCCTCTTAGCATTCAGGATGTCAAAAACTGGTGGGGCCTAAACGAATGGTATACAAAAAGATCAGGGTTAATCCTGTCTCGTGAGGCAGAAAAAGAACTGTCTTCATTGAGCAAAGATCAAGGTTGGTTCAGCGCATTTCACAAGCAGTTGCTGCTAGACGAATTACAATCCTCGCTAACGAAAAAATTCCCAGTGCCTCACCCAAGCTTAATTGACAACACCATTGCGACTCAGTACCAAATGGCACAGGCTCGTAAATCGTGGCTGATTAAACAAGCGGGCCAATACTTAGTTAAGCCATCAAAGTGGGGCCCGGCGTTATCTAGCGATATGCTTAACACCTTTCAACAAGCGGGTCTTACCCATTTGTGGCTTGGCTTTGATAATTGGATGCCAAGTTTCTATCAACCGGAAAGCGTTAATAAAGCCAAACAGCTTGGCTACCTTGTCGGGGTTTACGACTCATACAACACGGCGATTGCACAAGGTGTGAATGATGGATGGCTCACTGCCTTGCTCCCTGACGAGATGCGTAATGACTGTGCGATTGAAAAAGCTAATGGGGATAAAAAATCAGGTTTTCGCGGTAAAGGATTCTATCTGAATCCAAATTGCCACTTAGATTATGTTAAGCAACGTATTCTCGATATTGCTCATTACGGGGGGGTCAATAGCTTGTTCCTTGATGTTGACGGTACATCAATGGCTCGAGAAGACTATCGAGATAACAGTAGCCAAACTGAGGTCCTGTCTGCTTACAACAAACGTTTAAATTGGATCAGCCAGCAAACATCATTGGTATTAGGTTCTGAAGATGGGAATGCATTAACCAGCACAGGTATGGCGTTTGCTCACGGATTGGAGACAGTGGGCTTTGGTTGGGTAGATCCGGATATGACCAAGAATAAACAATCTAAGTACTACTTAGGTCGCTGGTACCCCAATCACAAGCCTGAATATTTCTTCAAATCAGCACAGGTAAAAGAGCCTTATCGCAGCTTGCTGTTTTCACCTCAATATCGTCTCCCACTCTATCAAGCGGTGTTTCATGATGAGGTCATCAATAACCATCATTGGCATAGTGATAGCCTAAAGTTCAGTGACGTTAAAGCGTACCGAGATCTCACAGCAATGCTATACAACATTCCCGCAATGGTTCATTTAACAAGAGACGAGGCTCTGAGTGTTAACAGCCCAAGAATTAAAGCTCTTCAACATTATCAAGCCGGCTATTCACCACTCCATAAAGCCCTGTGGGATAAGGCGCTGACCGACTTTGTTTGGCTAAACCCGCTCGGTACGGTGCAAAAAGCGACCTACTCTGATGGCAGCATTATTGTGGCTAACTTTACCCAACAGCGCGTCAAATACGGTGACAAGCACATTGACCCGCTTGCGATTTACGCAGAGCTTAGCGATGGCACTCGGTTAGATTGGCAGAGCCAATAAACGTTATCGACCTGTTCTAAGAATGAGGTGGCCCAGAAGGGTCACCATTACCGCAACTTCAGGCGCATTGTTAGCCGCAATTTTTCGCTAACAAAACTTGAGTAATGTACAGCTTATTGCTAGTGAGGTACTGGATGTCCGCTAGGTATGCCAAATGATGCCCGTCATTGATATTTTCGATGTACGCTTGATTTCCACTACGCGCTTCACTGTGCATATGGTCAACTAGAACTTGGACTCGTTCCACCATTACCTCCACTAATTCTTGCCGTTCAACTTTGGATAATCCATAAGCATCACAAAACTGTTTAGCTCGCTGAGACTGCGAAATTAAGTCTCCCACTGCATCATTTTCGTCCGTTTTGAAAGGAGCCCAGCAGTAGAGTGCGTAGGCAATATCCCAACCTCTTGGCGCTGGGTGGGCAGTATCAAAATCAATAACCCCCACGGCTTGTGAACCAAGCAAACAAACATTATAAGGCGCATAATCACCATGACAGATAACTTCATAAGGCTCTCTTGCAGGAAGCATCCATTTTAATGTTCGACCTGAATATTCAGTAAGAAATGAACTGGAAGATTCATGATAGGCTCGGAGCAATGTCGCAGCAGAAATCAACGCTTCTTTCGTTGTAATACTGCCTTTTAATGGGTAGTTAAACACCTCTCCTTCCACAAAGGATAAGACTTCGTTACCCTGCTCATCAAACCCGAAAGGCTTGGGGGCCGAATCAAAACCATTTTCAGCGACGTGCGATAGTAAAAGGTGTACGGTTTCCGACCATTCACCACTTGGCCGATATACTCTATTTTTTGAACGGAAAATCTGATCCGCCCGCCCTCCGTGAAGTTTCTCCATGGTTTCCCCTTTATAGTTCACTGATTCGTTGATGTAAGCGCTGCATTTAACAAGGGAGATGAAGCGAGCTTAACTTAAGTTAACTCAACTTAAGCACTAAAGCCGGGGCATATCAAAGTTGCCATGAGTTACAAATCCTCATTAAGTTATCTGTCCTCTTTCTGGACACAAGTTGATGTCCAAGTTCTGATTATTAATTGGAGGCATATTTTCAACTTGATGATAGCCCCAAATCAATAGCACCAATATTAATAGGGGCAGAAGTATGTAAACAGCAGATTTAAAATAAGCAGTGGCCCCTGTCGTGACCAGTGTCGGTCTATAAACCTTTACAGAGCCAGGGGGGAAGCGCCCTTCTGTGATGCCCTTGAAACCGATTGGTAACAAGACAACACTTGCGATGATTAATGCTGGTAAAGGAATAGCAATGAATATCAAATGCCAAAAATAATCTTTGGCACTGTAACCAAGAATCTGCTAGCAATGAGGGTTATCCACAATATCCGTAATGAGTGGCCAGATTAGACTCTTATGTAAAACGATTAAAATAGTCCCCATACAAGTTATCAGTGAAAGCCGTAAAATTTTCTCTGATTTTGTATATTCTTTTGCATACTCCATACTTCAATATCCTTTGAAAAACCCACTACAACAAGCGTTGTGAATCAATTGGTTATGAGTGATTTTCTATGTATTTCCCTAAGGACTCGGTCGGTTGATACAAAGGGCTAATGGGGAGCTTAAGATTGAGCTTTTCAACTTCCACTGCTGAAGTGCCATGGTTTTTCTCAAAGTCACTCCAGGTGCTTTTGTGAACCTGCTTTACGATTTGAAAGTCTAGTAGTAACTGAGAAAACGCTTCAGGACTATACCCCTCAGTCTCAGCAATAAAGTGCTGTGTAGCGGTAGGGCTACATCGAACCAATGCCAAATAAAATCGAGCGATGTCATTAACATGGGCATATTGGTTATAACCTTGAGATGGTATCGCGACTTGGAAAGTCTGGTCAGTTAAAGAGTCTACAATTCGCTTTAGCTGACAGTTTTCACCACCATAAACCAGGCTAGGACAGTAAACGACATGCCACTTCTTTTTAATAGCATAAGCTATTGTCACTGTGTCTAATTTCACCGCCTCTAGAGGCTTCAAATTAAATTCTTTGAGGTCTTTATAAGAAGCATGACCAAATAGCCAAACGCCAGAGGTGTGGATTTTTGTCGCTCCTTCAGTCGCTAGATTGTCCAGCGTTGTTAGCAGATTGAACTCGATATCAGAGATCTCCTCTGGTGAGAATTCTGACCAATGAGGGCGAGCACAATTTATAACAATATCGAAGTAACCAACGAAATCTGATGGCATAGTGGTAACGCTTCGCGCATGAGACAAAACACCTCTCGTCCGGCTGTAGGTTGAAACTTCATAGCCATCTTCAGCAAACATCTTGGTCACGTGGCTACCAATATACCCACTAGCTCCTGCAATAAGTACTTTCATTCTTTCCCTAAACTCTAGATTACACATAACACCTTGTTATGCTTGCTTTCTGCGAAGGCATCGAACATTTGCTCACCGAAACCTTGTCCACGATAGTCACTATGGATTCGAACACCTTCGATAAGACAACGCCAACTACCAATATGCGTTAGGTAAGGAATAAAAGTAATTTGAAGCATCCCAACTAGAGAATTTTCCAGCTCAACAACGAGTAATTCGTTGTTTGGGTCTCTTACAATTCCTTCAAACGCTTCAAGATACCCACTATTCAACGGAACAGACGCATCTTCTCTTTTACTACCAAGTGGGTCATTTGAAAGTAAAGCTACAAGACTTTCCAAATCTTCGAAATCAGCTGAACGATACTTTAATTCCATTTATAGCTCCTTGTTACTTCTGGCTGCTAACGCCCTGTTAAGGTGTGAGCAACGCAATACCGAAGCTCCCGCATACCACCTTAAACACCAAAACCAACGCATAGTAAAAATGCCACGCGTTGCGAATCACTCTTAAACAATTTGTTAGGCATTTGGTTGCCAATACGTAGATCTCAATACTTTGCCAAGTAGCTCACTAGCTGTATCGTAACCCTCAACCGCTTTTCTGTGATATGAAGCTGCTTCAAGTTCGTTATCCGCCATTAGACATTTGGCAAAGTTATCTTTCAAAGCCCTCAGACTAACTCTAAGTTCGTCATTGGATATTCGTTGAATCAAGATTGCTGTTCTAGCATTCAAAACACGATTTTTCTCGCCTAACTCATCCGGTATTGAGTAACCCCATTTACCAGTATTTTCAAAATTAACTTTGTCGTTTCTATAGATCTGACTACACGATCGAAAGTACTCTAAAAGTTCAGTTTGGAGTTCTAAAACTGTTTCTCTTTGAAATGCATTGGCAATTTCCTGCTTTTCGTGTTCTTTAGCTTTATTACTCAAAACATGAGAACTCCAGCTAGCTATAGCTGTTGTTGCGATACTTGCCAAAGCTCCAACAATAGTTCCTACAAATCCCCAAGTAACAGCTTCCATTTATGTTTCCTCGTATATGCCTAACGCCCTGTTAAGTAGTGAGCAACGCTAAGCCACCTAACCTAAACCTTTTTACCGTAAACACTTAGCTCAACTTTGAATGCAAAATGCCAAGCGTTGGGAATCTGCCTTAAACGCCTTGTTATAACTTCAGGTACGTGTGAATGGTTGTATTTGTGTTTTTGAACCCTGTTGACTCAAATTCCAATGCCCATGATGACTCGAGTACCATCGGTAGCTTTCCATTTGCCGGTTCACCAAACTTAATTTCAGTTATGTCAACAGGGCTATGAGCACCAAAAAAGTAAACTGACCCGTCAATATACCCGTCATTTGGGTTTACAGGGAAAGTAAAGGTTCTACCAGTAAGTTCATTAAGTCCTGTAGGTAAATTTATACCGTCTAGGCTAAGTTCAAACGGCTCTATTCCAATCTCAATTGAAGCCATACCATCGACATCAGAAAGCATTGCACTTGTAAATTTGAGTTTTTCTATCGGGAAATTTTCCACTCTTCCTCCTGAGTTATAACGCCGCGTTAAGTAGTGAGCAACGCTAACCACCTAGCCTAAACCTATATACCGTAAACACTCAACCCAACATAGAATGCAAAGCGCTAAGCGTTGGGAATCTGCCTTAAACGCCTTGTTATGTGCCTTAGGCATTACTCTGAAAGGTTAAGAAAGTACACAAGACCCAACCTATTTCTTGATTCGAATACCTGACTTCACATGCCCAATAATCTTTACCATATGTATCGTTGATTACTTCAATCTTTGCACCTTTTTTTAGTACGGCTTTAGAGCTAGAAGGAGACATATTCTTTGAGTTCTGGCGAGCTGCGTCTTTTCCGTACTATAAACTCGCACATTAGAATCGCTCACAATAGCCACTCTATCGGCAGAACAAGCAGAAACAATCGCTGATGAAAAAGCAAGCAATAGAATTTTAACTAAGAATTTCATCGCAATACCCTATTGGCAAGCGTCCCTATAACTAAAGTTTGTCATGTCTTCGTGTAATACTTTAACAGCGAGTTTTTCGGCACCACTGCCAAGAGGACTGGCACA
>NZ_AEVT01000009.1 GCF_000189275.1 Vibrio sinaloensis DSM 21326
TTTCCGAAGAAACTATTTGGATTATCATCAACGAGTGCCCACACAGATTGATAGGTTTATATTGTTAAAGAGCTATTCTTCTTTGTGACTCACATCACTTCGGAAGAGGCAGCCATTCTAGCGTTTCATTCTCAAGTGTCAAACACTTTTTTGAATTTTTTATTTCAAACCATTTGGTTTCAAATAACTGCTTGTTGGCTCTACTGATTTTCGCTGAGGCCTTATGGCGTCTGCCGTGTCAGTGGATGCGCATTATAGGCAGTTCTCGATTGAGCGCAACCTCTTTTTCAAATAAAAATGAAAAAAGTAACCGTTCGTTGAATTTATATCCAAAAGCATAAAAAAAGAGAGCTAATCGCTCTCTTTTTCGTCGGTTTGAACGCTAGTTTAGATAAAAGCGTATGCGTCAGCGAACATTCTGTCGCTTTGTGCACCTTTATTCTGAGTAAACTGCTCTCGGGCAGCCCCTGCCATTTCAAAGCGGCCAGCAATATAGATGTCATACTCCGCTAATGAATCGAAATCTTCATTAATCGCTTCTAGTACGTTACCTACTTTGCCTTGCCAATCATTAGGTGCTTGCTCCACAACTGGAATGAAGTGTACGTTTTGATTCTGAGCGGCAATTTCAGCTAACTCTTCTTTTGCGTATAGCTGGCAATCATCACGACCACCCCAGTAAAGGTGAATTTCATTTTCGAGCTTCTGAGCAATACAATGATCTAAAATAGAGCGAACATAGCTAAAACCTGTTCCACCAGCGATAAGTAGTAGAGGGCGGTCGCTCTCCTCTTTTACCCAAGCTTCACCGTGAGGAGCATCGATTGTGATGTCACCCCCCTCTTTTAAAGCATTTTGCATTGCTTCAACGACCTCATGAGCATAAGCGTTCTGCTCAGCGGCACCGATATGAAGTTCTAGTTCACCTTCATGACGGCATGGGCTACTAGCAATGGAGAATGGGCGCTTGTCTTTTTCGCCCATCACCACCATAAGGTACTGACCAGCTTTAAAGTCTACAGGGCTTTCTGGATGTAATAAGATTTGGTAAGTATTGCAAGCCAACGGCTGAATCGACTTTACTTTACATTGAATAGTCATGATTTCCTCTTACTTACTCTTCTAAAGTAAGCACTAATTTACTTTCTGCGAAGGCTTGGCAAGCAAATATCCATCCTTGTTGCTGCTCTTTTTCTGTCAGCATTGGTTCAAGGTGATAAGAGACTTCCCCTTCTAGTTTACGACATAAACAGGCAGCACATGCACCAACCTGGCAGCGATGAGGGAAACGAATATTATTGTTGAGCGCCGCTTCCAACACCGTTTGTCCATCTTGCACCTCAAATTCTATGTTTGCTGGCTGCAAGATGACTTTATTGCTCATAGGATACCCAACTTATCCCAGAACGCATCGACTTTCGCAACAAGTTGCGGATCTTTCTCAATTGGTGTGCCCCATTCACGTGTTACTTCTTTACCTTCGACTTTATTAGTCGCATCAAGAACTAACCGCGAAGGTAGACCAACGGAAGACGTCACTTGTTTGGTATCTCGCTCTGGGTCCATTCGAGTTGTAATCGCCCAGATAATATCATTCCAGTCTTTAGCATCGACATCCGCGTCACACAAGACAATAAACTTCGGCTCACCCCGGTGAGATAAGAACTGTTCGACTTTGTCTGCCAACTGCTGAGATTGACCCGCATGTTGTTTATTCATTGTAACTACGGCAAAACTGTTGTTTACCGCGCTCGATGGTAGGTAGATATCAATGATTTCGGGGTTTTGCTCAACAAACGTGTTCAGTTCAGATTCACTCAGTGGAGAGTACTGCGCTTGAGAAGGCTCTGATCCCACCAGCTCTGCATCCCACTTAATCGTTGCATCCAGCCCCATCTTAGAACCAAGCCCCACAACAGGCGAAGCAAAGTCTAATGAATCGATTGGGGTATGGTTAATGAACAAGCTATCTCGCATCGGATCCATGTTTTCGGTCATCGCTTTGACGACATCATCCCAATTACGTGCGTCGACCTTCTCATCACACACAATGACAAACTTGGTATACATGAACTGACGTAAGAAAGACCACACTCCCATCATCACACGCTTGGCATGACCCGGGTATTGTTTCTTCATCGTCACGACGGCCATTCGATAAGAGCACCCTTCTGGCGGCAGATAGAAATCTTCTATTTCAGGGAACTGCTTTTGCAGAATCGGGACAAACACTTCGTTGAGTGCTACACCCAACACCGCAGGTTCATCTGGTGGGCGCCCAGTATAGGTACTGTGATAGATTGGATCTTTGCGCATAGTGACATGAGTAATGGTAAACACATGGTGTTTCTCTTTCTCATTGTAGTAACCCGTGTGATCGCCATACGGACCTTCATCGGCAAATTCGTTCGGATCAATGTACCCTTCCATTACAATTTCTGCACTGGCGGGCACTTCTAGGTTATTACTCACCGACTTAACCACTTCCGTCTTACTGCCACGAAGCAAACCTGCAAATGCATACTCTGACAACGTATCGGGGACAGGTGTTACTGCACCGAGAATCGTTGCTGGATCAGCCCCAAAAGCAACAGATACCGGGAAAGGCTCTCCTGGGTGAGTTTCCATCCAATCACGCAGATCCAACGCTCCACCACGGTGGGCAAGCCAACGCATAATGATTTTGTTTTTTGCAATCTTTTGCTGACGATAAATACCTAGATTCTGTCGCTTCTTGTTTGGCCCTTTCGTAACCGTCAGGCCCCAAGTTAACAATGGCGCGACGTCTCCGGACCAACAACTCATCACCGGGATTTTATCCAGATCGACTTCCTCTCCCTGCCAAACCACTTCTTGGCAAGGTGCTTTGCGTAATCTCTTGGCCGGCATATTGAGTACCTGTTTAAAGACCGGCAATTTATCTAACGCATCTTTGAATCCTTTCGGCGGCTCTGGTTCCTTCAAGTAAGCAAGTAATTTACCGACTTCTCGAAGCTCTTTCACGTCATGGCGGCCCATGCCAATCGCCACTCGCTCAGGCGTACCAAAAAGATTGGTCAGCACAGGAACGTTATAGCCAATTGGGTTTTCAAATAACAAAGCAGGACCACCCGCTCTAAGCGTACGATCACTTATTTCTGTCATTTCATAATCTGGGTCAACAGGGTGAGAGATGCGTTTTAGCTTCCCTTCTTTCTCGAGATGAGCGATAAAATCGCGTAAGTCCTTAAAACTCATAAGCCTAGTCGTGAGCTGATTAATCTGCAGGCAGTATAACAAAAAGAGGGATCAACCGATCCCTCTTTTTAATGTGGTTATTTTTCTACTCTGACTATTGTGACAAAGCGTTGAGAATCGCTCGGCTACGAACTTTTTGATTGTGACTTGCGAGTTCTTCCAGCCATGAGGTATAGCCTTGTCGGGCCAACTCTTGAGCCACAATTGGAGCATCATCTTTAAGTGCCATTCGCTCGATGAGAAACGCTTTGGTTTGGTCAGACATGGGACGAATACGCGTCAAGGCTTTGAAAGCATCCTGCTTTAAACTGGGATTCTGAGAAGCAGACATGATTTGTTGGATAGAAAAGTCATCCCCCACTTGCGCTAGGCGATGCAATTCCTGCTGACTATTAAAATCTGCTCGCATTAACCACACCAGCTTATACACTTCCGCATCTTCACTCACTTGAGCTAAACGAACCATGACTTGAGAGGAAGGCAGCCAGCTGACTATCGCTTCTTCTGTCAATTGTTTACTCAAACCATGCACGGCCTCAGGCGATAGACTGTCTAATTCGCGAATCAATAGTGACTCACGAGCCTGCACCTGATAGTCGTTGCCAGAAAGCCAAGCTTTGAGGTCCAGCTCCCCTCTCTCCGCTTGCAATACAAAAGAGAGCGTCGATTGATCTTGATGCCACTGCTTTAGTAAACGGCTAGCGATGGCTGGATAGTTAAACGCAGGTACAGAGAATTCATACCCCTCTCCTCTTTCCAGCACTTGATACGTGGGTACCATCGCTTTTTGCTGCTCTATAAACAGAGCCATCTTCGGGGTAAGAATGATGTGTTGCTGTTCAATTTTGCTAAGCAACAAATAACGAGCAACTTCTTGTTGGGGTAATGAGAGTCGCTCTAAAGCGAACGTTAATGAATCAATATTATCTTCAATCGCGTATTGAAGTAACTGGGCGACCTTTTGATGAATTTGCTCATCTTCTAAGAGCATTTCTACTCGTGCAGGAGCCATCTCTGTCGCAGAGACAGCTGGTGCTCCCATAAGTAATGCGGATAGGAGTACCGACGACAACATTCCTTGTTGCATGTTAACCTCCTTGTAACATCTCATTCCATTGTGCTTGTTATCACTATGCTTTGCAAACAAAAACGCCACCGACATAAGCGGTGGCGTTTCAAACTCAGATCAAGCGCAATTATTGACGACGCATAGCGTCGAAGAACTCATCATTGGTCTTCGTCATCGCTAGCTTGTCGATTAAGAATTCCATTGCGTCGATTTCACCCATTGGGTGAACAATCTTACGCAGAATCCACATCTTCTGCAGCTCATCGTTCTTCGTCAGTAGCTCTTCACGACGAGTACCAGAACGGTTGAAGTCAATTGCTGGGAAGACGCGCTTCTCGGCAATCTTACGGTTCAGGTGAATTTCCATGTTACCTGTACCTTTAAATTCTTCGTAGATAACTTCATCCATCTTAGAACCAGTATCTACTAGCGCTGTTGCTAGGATAGTTAGGCTACCGCCTTCTTCTACGTTACGCGCCGCACCGAAGAAACGCTTTGGACGATGTAGTGCGTTTGCATCCACACCACCAGTCAGTACTTTGCCTGATGAAGGTACCACTGTGTTGTATGCACGTGCTAGACGAGTGATCGAGTCAAGCAGGATGACAACGTCTTTTTTGTGTTCAACAAGACGTTTCGCTTTCTCAATAACCATCTCAGCCACTTGTACGTGACGAGAAGCTGGCTCATCAAACGTTGACGCAACCACTTCACCTTTAACTAGGCGCTGCATCTCGGTTACTTCTTCCGGACGTTCATCGATAAGAAGTACCATTAGCTCACACTCAGGGTGATTGTAAGCGATGCTTTGCGCAATGTTTTGCAGCAGCATCGTTTTACCCGCTTTTGGCGGAGCAACAATCAGACCACGTTGACCTTTACCAATTGGTGAAGCCAAATCCAAAACACGTGCTGTGATATCTTCTGTCGAACCATTACCACGCTCCATCACCATACGCTCATTCGCGTGCAGCGGCGTCAAGTTTTCAAATAGAATCTTGTTACGCGCGTTATCCGGCTTATCATCGTTAACTGTATTGACTTTCAGTAGCGCAAAGTAGCGTTCGCCATCTTTAGGTGGACGAATCTTACCAGCGATTGAGTCACCCGTACGTAGGTTGAAACGACGGATCTGACTCGGTGACACGTAGATGTCGTCCGGGCCCGCTAAATAAGAGCTGTCTGCACTACGCAAGAAACCAAAGCCGTCTTGCAGAATTTCTAGAACCCCGTCGCCGAAAATGTCTTCGCCGCTCTTAGCATGCGCTTTTAGGATTGCGAAGATAATATCTTGCTTTCTTAGACGCGCTAGGTTCTCTAGACCTAAGCTTTCGCCAAGTTTAACAAGATCAGACACAGGTCTGTTCTTCAGTTCTGTTAGATTCATAGTGGTTGATGCTTGTTTAGTCAAAATAAGGATCTGTTATTTGGTTAAGATGGATTTGGTCACAGGATCGACCAAGAAGAGAACTTGTTTAATTAACGTGCGATAAACTAGCACTAAATAGTAGCCTAGTCTAGATTTTGTTGGTGTTCAAAAACAAAACCGTGCACTGTTTCTATGCACGGTCTTATCTGACAATTAAAGGTTAGCGTCTAGGAACTCTTTCAGTTGAGTCTTTGACAGCGCGCCTACTTTTGTCGCTGCTACACTACCGTCTTTAAATAGAAGTAATGTAGGAATACCGCGGATACCAAACTTAGGTGGTGTACCTGCGTTTTGGTCGATATTCAGTTTACCGATAGTGAGTTTGCCTTCGTACTCATCTGCGATTTCGTCCAGAATAGGGGCAATCATCTTACAAGGACCACACCACTCTGCCCAAAAATCAACAAGAACAGGGCCTGCAGCATTGATTACATCGTTATCAAAACCGTCATCAGTCAGCTGCAAAATCTTATCACTCATCTTCCACTCCAATGTGTTTTTCTGAACTGGTTGCATGATAACCAGTAAATAGATGCCCTATTGGAATGTATTTACTTTCGTATTGCAAGCTTAAGCTGATATTCTATAGCCATGAAAAAGACGCATATCACAGAGCAAAAGTTCGCCGATTTGGGATTACACCCCCAAGTTATTGAAGGTTTGGACAAAAAAGGGTTCGAGTTTTGTACCCCAATCCAAGCTTTGGCGTTGCCGGTACTGCTCACCGGCCAAGACATTGCAGGTCAGGCTCAAACAGGTACAGGTAAAACCCTGGCTTTCCTAACTGCTACTTTTAACCATTTGTTGAATACACCTGAACATGAAGGTCGTAAACCAACACAGCCACGCGCTATCATCATGGCACCCACTCGTGAGTTGGCGATTCAGATCTTTAATGATGCTGAGCCGCTAATCGCAAGCACAGGCATTAAAGCAGCCCTTGCTTACGGCGGTGAACCATATGAAAAGCAACTTGCTAAGCTAGAAGAAGGCGTTGACGTACTGATTGGTACTACTGGCCGTATTATCGACTTCTACAAGCAACGCGTATTTAACCTCAACCACATTCAAGCTGTAGTTCTTGATGAAGCCGACCGTATGTTCGATCTTGGCTTTATTAAAGACATCCGTTTCTTGTTCCGTCGTATGCCAGAACCGAAAGAGCGTTTGAACATGCTGTTCTCTGCAACACTGTCTTACCGCGTTCAAGAGCTTGCATTCGAACACATGCACAACCCAGAGCATGTCGTTGTTGAGCCAGAAGTGAAAACGGGTCACCGCATTCAAGAAGAACTGTTCTACCCGTCAAACGAACATAAGATGGCGCTACTGCAAACTCTTATCGAAGAAGAGTGGCCGGATCGCGCGATCATTTTTGCCAACACCAAACACAAGTGTGAGTCAGTTTGGGGTCACCTAGCTGCTGATGGCCACCGCGTGGGCTTATTGACGGGAGATGTACCGCAGAAGAAGCGCGAGCGCATTCTTGAGCAATTCACTAAAGGCGACGTTGACCTGCTCGTGGCAACGGATGTTGCAGCACGTGGCCTTCACATCCCACAAGTGACGCACGTATTTAACTTCGATCTTCCAGACGATTGCGAAGATTATGTACACCGCATCGGTCGTACTGGTCGTGCTGGCGCGAGTGGTCATTCAATCAGCTTTGCTTGTGAAGATTACGCGATCAATCTACCACCGATCGAAGAGTACATAGAGCACGCGATTCCAGTGTCTGATTACGACCCTAGCGCGCTGATTGAAGATTTACCAGCACCAATTCGCATGCGTTCTAACCGTCCGCAGCAGCGTCGCACCAACACAGGTGGTTCGCGTTCAGGTAATCGTCGCAACAACAATCGCTCTCGCCAACGTCAACAAAAGGATTCTTAAGTCGTCTATGAGCCAAGCAGTTTCATCTCCGCTTTACGCAGCCATCGACCTCGGGTCGAACAGTTTTCATATGCTCGTTGTGCGTCACATTGATGGCAGCGTTCAGACTATGGCGAAAATCAAACGCAAAGTTCGCCTTGCAGCGGGTTTAGACGAGAATAACGCGCTAAGCCTAGAAGCCATGCAACGCGGGTGGGACTGCCTGAGTTTGTTTGCCGAACGACTACAAGATATTCCACCAGAAAACATCCGCATTGTCGGTACGGCGACATTGCGTACCGCGACCAATGTGGATATTTTTCTCGACAAAGCTAACCAGATTCTCGGTCAAAAGATCGATGTCATCTCTGGTGAAGAAGAAGCAGCGACCATCTATAAAGGTGTCGCCCACACCTCCGGTGGCAGCGGTCGCCGTTTAGTGGTGGATATTGGTGGCGCAAGTACCGAATTAATCATCGGCGAAGGCTTTGAAGCCAAAGCGTTAACCAGCCTAAAAATGGGTTGTGTCACTTGGCTAGAGCGCCACTTTAAAGACCGCCAGCTTACGGTAACCAACTTCAATAATGCCATTCAAGCTGCGAAGGAGACGCTCCAACCTATCTTAGAGCAGTATACAGAGATTGGTTGGGATGTGTGTGTCGGGGCATCTGGCACAGTGCAAGCACTGCAGGAAATCATGCTCGCACAAGGGATGGATGAGGTGATTACTCATGCCAAGCTTAAACGTCTGCAAAAGCAAGCGATGCGAGCAGATCACCTTGAAGAGCTTGAGATTGAGGGGTTAACGCTTGAAAGAGCCTTAGTATTCCCTAGCGGTCTATCTATCCTGATTGCGATTTTTGAGCTATTAGAAATCGACTCAATGACCTTAGCAGGTGGCGCACTGCGTGAAGGCCTGGTGTATGAGATGGTGGACGAGCTCAAGCAAGATGATATCCGTGCACGTACCATTTGTAGCGTACAAAGCCGCTATCAAATTGATGCACTCTATGGTGAACAAGTCGCGAGTATGGCCAATAAACTGCTTGCTGAATGTCAGCCGGAATGGATCAGTGAAGAGCAAGGGGTTGTGCTACTTGAAGCAGCGGCTAAGCTACATGAAATTGGCTTAACCATCGACTTTAAAAAAGGCGGTGAACACAGCGCTTATCTACTTCAGCACCTTGATTTACCAGGCTATACACGCGCGCAAAAACACCTTCTTGGTGAGATTGCTCGTCGTTACCGCGAACAATTAACCTCGCTGCCTGAGCAACACGCTCTATCCAGCACCAGCGCTAAACGTGTCTTACGTTTATTGCGTTTGGCTGTGTTACTCACCCATCGCCGTAATCCTGAGCTAGAGCCGATAATCAATTTGAGCTCTCACGATGACAAACTCACTTTGACGCTGAAATCCGAATGGTTACAAGCCAATCCGTTAACTGCCGCAGAGCTTGAAATTGAAGCGAACCGCCAAAGCGACATTGGTTGGCCACTGTCGATTGTTGAGTATTGATAGAGCAAAAGAACAAAAA
>NZ_AEVT01000008.1 GCF_000189275.1 Vibrio sinaloensis DSM 21326
TAGTGCCTTTAAGCCGCTTCGATGACATTTTGAATATGCGTCATGGAGCGATTTAGATGATTTTCAAACGTCTCTGTTGCCTTGTCTGTCTCTTTGGCCAAGACAAGCTTCATGAGCATTTCATATTCGTCGATATTGAAATTGCTAGAATCTAAGCCATTGACTAAAGCAAAGTAGCGGTAGCGCTTAACTTGGTTAATCAGATCATTAAAAAAGCTCAACATATGCTTTGATTGTGCCCCTTCTAGCAAGGCAACGTGAAAATGATGCTGGCGCTCTTCCCACTCTGTCCAATTATCGAAGTTTTGGGATAGTTTAACTCGTGAGAGTTTGTGGAAGGCGGTCAGCACTTCCAGTTCCCAGCTCTCATCGCCGGAATCGATTGCCTGTTTAAGCAGGGCTGAAGCGACAAAACGTAAACTCTGATACAGGTCAGTGAGCTCTTCAACAGTCACAGGTGCAACCCAGCAGCCTTTTTGTGGTTCAAGGTTGACGTATTTTGTCCAAGAAAGCTGGACTAGTGCCTCGCGGATTGGCGATGCACCTACGTTATATTTGGCCTTTAGCTCAGCAACGACCAGCTTCTGACCGGGTTTTAAGTCACCGTTTAAAATGTCCAGATAAATCATTTTTGAAACTTTATCTGTCAGAGTCGGGCTAGACACAATACGCTCCTCAATACTAAAAGTGCGGTTTATACACCAATTTTATTAAACAGTATTTTGTACTGCTGGTTATTTTTTGATAATACAGCGTACTGAATATGGGAGCAAGAAAAAATATAATAAAAAAAAGAGGGCATAAGCCCTCTTTTTATTAAATAGTGAGAAAGTAAGTTTTCTCTTATAGAACGTGTACAGAAGCTGTGTTCGTTGTACCTGAAGCAACTAGAGCACCAGAAACCATAACAACGATGTCGCCTTTGTTACCTAGGCCTGATTCTAGCGCAAGTTCTTTACCTGCAACGTAGAATGCGTCAGTGCTTTGGATAGACTCAACAACAACTGGTGTAACACCTTTAGTTAGAACTAGCTGTGCAGCAGTCTTAGTGTTAGTTGTTAGTGCTAGGATGTTTGCCGTTGGGAAGTACTTACGTACTGAGCGTGCAGATTTACCACCTTCAGTTGCAACAACGATAAGTGGAGCTGCTAGTTTCTCAGCTGTGTCTACTGCACCTTTACATACTGCTTCAGTGATACGTAGACGAGGGCTGTCTAGACGAGAACCTAGCTCAGCTTTTAGAGCTGAATCTGTACGGTTCGCGATTTGAGCCATGATAGTTACCGCTTCAACTGGGTACTTACCTTTAGCCGTTTCACCAGAAAGCATTACTGCGTCAGTACCGTCCATTACAGCGTTAGCAACGTCGCCTGCTTCCGCACGAGTAGGACGTGGGTTGTTGATCATAGAATCAAGCATTTGAGTTGCAGTGATAACCATCTTACGTGCACGGTTACACTTCTCGATCATCATCTTCTGAGCAAAGATTACTTCTTCTGCTGGGATTTCAACACCTAGGTCACCACGAGCAACCATGATGCCGTCAGAAAGCTCTAGGATCTCGTCGAAGTTATCAACACCTTCTTGGTTTTCGATCTTAGAGATGATGTGGATGTTCTCGCCGCCGTTTGCAGCAAGTACTTCACGAATTTCTTGAACGTCAGAAGCTTTACGGATGAAAGAAGCTGCAACGAAGTCTACGCCTTGCTCACAACCAAACTTAAGGTCGTTCTTATCTTTTTCAGATAGTGCTGGTAGGTTTACAGAAACACCAGGAAGGTTAACACCTTTGTTTTCGCCTAGTGCACCGTTGTTAAGAACTTTACATTTAACTTCAGTCTCAGAAGTTGCTAGAACTTCCATTTCGATTAGACCGTCGTCTACTAAGATAGTGTTGCCAACGTTTAGGTCAGCTGCAAAACCTGCGTAAGTTACCGCTACTTTATCTTTGTTACCTACAACAGAAATGTCTGTTGTAAACGTGAACTCTTGACCTGCTACTAGATCAACGTCATCGCCGTTTTCTAGTTTGATCGTACGGATTTCAGGACCTTTAGTGTCTAGAAGGATAGCCAGTTGCTTACCAGACTCTTCCATCACTTTGCGGAAGTTCGCGATACGAGTGCCGTGCTCTTCATAGTCACCGTGAGAGAAGTTCAGGCGCATTACGTTCATGCCTGCATTTACTAGTTCAGTTAGCTTCTCTACAGATTCAGTTTTAGGGCCAATCGTACATACGATTTTGGTCTTTTTCATGGAAGATACTCTCCGGTCAATAATAGTTACAATTTGAAAGTTGTTAATCTTGTGGAAGTCTCAATAGTTTACCGAGCATTTTGTGCCTGCTTTTCAGCGGTAAACTGACAATTATCACATGACTTCAAAACTGAAAGTCTTTCACCAAGTTTAGTCATTTTATGACCAATAAAATGGGCAAACATTCAGCATTTATGTGACTAACCTAGGATATACGCCGTTAGTTGCAAAAAAATAACGTTCAATTCTGTAATTTTTTTTCTTTTAGGTCGCGCATTCTACCACCGAATCACATCAATATCACTGTTTAAGAATTGTCTTAGGACAAGGTTTTATCGCTATTTATTAATTTTTTGGATCGAAATAAATGGACGGGAAAGTTTCGTTTTGACTATAATTGATTTCACAACGAAACTTTTAAGCGATCATTTAATGTCGAAACGAAACACTCAACTAAGAAGACACGCAATTTCTAACTTGGTGAACGAAAAAGGTGAAGTCAGTGTTGAGGAACTCTCCGTTCAGTTTGAAACCTCGGAAGTCACAATAAGAAAGGATCTGGCGTCATTAGAAAAAAATGGCCAGTTACTTCGTCGCTATGGTGGCGCTATCGCTTTGCCGAAAGAGGTTGTCAGTGATGAATTGAACAAAAATGTTTCGGTTCGAAAGAATGAACTCGCTGAAGCCGCAGCGAAACTCATCCGCGAGCATAATCGTATCGTTATCGATAGCGGTAGTACTACTGGTGCACTGATTAAACAGTTGGACGGTATGCGTGGCTTAGTCGTCATGACCAATTCACTCAGTGTCGCGAATACCCTTAATGAGCTGGAAAGCGAGCCGACTCTGCTAATGACAGGTGGAACGTGGGATGCACATTCTGAATCGTTTCAGGGGCAAGTAGCTGAATCTGTTCTAAGATCATATGACTTTGACCAACTGTTTATTGGCGCTGATGGCGTCGATTTGGATCGCGGTACGACAACGTTTAATGAGCTGGTCGGCTTAAGTAAAGTCATGGCTGAAGTGTCTCGCGAAGTGATTGTGATGGTCGAGTCGGAAAAGATTGGTCGCAAGATCCCTAATCTTGAGTTGGCTTGGGATATGGTCGATATCCTGATTACAAATAAAGATTTACAACCTGAGTTGAAGCAAGTGATTGAATCACATGGCATTCAAGTGATCTGTGCTTAACTTGGTCACAAATTTAAACTAAAGAACCGCTACTGGCTTATTGCTTGCTGCCAGACGGAAATAAAAATTGGAGCTTAGACTATGTGTGGAATCGTAGGTGCAGTGGCACAACGAGATGTAGCAGAAATTTTGGTAGAAGGTTTACGTCGCTTAGAGTATCGCGGCTACGATTCTGCGGGTGTGGCAATTGTGGATGGCGAGTCAAACCTGACCCGTGTGCGTCGCTTGGGTAAAGTTCAAGCACTAGCGGATGCGGTAGAGTCGGCAGAAGTGGTGGGTGGTACGGGTATCGCTCATACACGTTGGGCTACGCACGGCGAACCTTCTGAAACCAATGCGCACCCACACATGTCTGGTGATATTGCTGTTGTCCACAATGGCATTATTGAAAACCACGAAGAGCTACGTGAGCTTCTACAATCACGTGGTTATGTATTTGAATCTCAAACGGATACTGAAGTGATTGCTCACATGGTAGAGTGGGAACTGCGTTCTTCGGAAACATTATTGGAAGCGGTACAGAAAACGGCCAAACAACTAGAAGGTGCGTATGGCACGGTAGCGCTGGATCGTAAAGATCCTTCACGTATTGTTGTTGCGCGTTCAGGTAGCCCTATCGTGATTGGTTTCGGTGTCGGTGAAAACTTCCTAGCTTCAGACCAACTTGCCTTGCTTAACGTAACTCGTCGCTTTATGTACCTAGAAGAGGGCGATGTTGCGGAAATTACCCGTCGTGAAGTGTCTGTATTCGACGTGACGGGAGAGCGTGTCGAACGTGAGATCATTGAGTCGAATGCTGAACATGACGCGGGTGATAAAGGTAAATACCGTCACTTCATGCAGAAAGAAATCTACGAGCAACCAACGGCTCTGATCAACACCATGGAAGGCCGTGTAACATCGGACTCTGTCGTCACGGAAGCCATCGGTGTTAACGCTGCGGAAATTTTAAGTAAAGTCGAGCACGTACAGATTGTTGCTTGTGGTACATCTTACAATGCAGGTATGACAGCGCGTTACTGGTTTGAAGACATTGCCGGTGTAAGCTGCGACGTAGAAATTGCTTCAGAATTCCGTTACCGCAAATTCGTGACTCGTCCAAACAGTTTACTGATCACGCTTTCTCAGTCTGGTGAAACCGCTGATACGCTAGCGGCGCTTCGCCTCGCGAAAGAGAAGGGCTACATGGCTGCAATGACAATTTGTAATGTGGCTGGCTCGTCTTTAGTTCGTGAATCTGACTTTGCCTTTATGACGCGCGCAGGTGTGGAGATTGGTGTGGCTTCGACTAAGGCATTCACGACTCAGCTTTCTGCGTTACTGATGCTGGTAACGGCACTCGGTAAGCAGCAAGATCGTATCAGCAAAGAAAAAGAGAAAGAGATCGTTGAAGCTCTGCATGCGCTACCAAAACAGATCGAAGCAGCGCTCTCTTTTGAGAAGCAAATCGAAGAGTTGGCGACGGACTTTGCTGATAAGCACCATACTCTGTTCCTTGGTCGTGGTGAGTTCTACCCAATTGCCATGGAAGCGTCTTTGAAGCTAAAAGAAATTTCTTACATTCACGCAGAAGCGTATGCGGCAGGTGAACTGAAACACGGTCCTCTAGCGCTGATCGATGCAGATATGCCAGTGGTAGTCGTTGCACCAAGCAACGATTTGCTAGAGAAACTCAAATCAAACGTCGAAGAAGTGCGTGCTCGTGGTGGTCTACTGTACGTATTCGCTGATGCCGACGCTGGTTTTGAAGCTGACGAGACAATGAAGATCATTACCATGCCTCACGTTAGTGAAATCACGGCAGCGATCTACTACACGATCCCAATGCAGCTGCTCTCTTACTATGTTGCCTTGATTAAAGGTACCGACGTTGACCAACCACGTAACCTAGCGAAAGCGGTAACGGTAGAGTAACGCATTGAGGTGTGATTGCGCTTACAGATAATAGTATTGCGCTATTTTTCACCATAGAAGCGAAAGCGAAGTCACATGACTTCGCTTTTTTTATACCCGAAGGCTTGGTTATGATGAGATTTCGCTGACATGAAACTGCCCGCTTTCTGACAAGTTATGTGATTGAATCGCTATCGTAACTCTCCATCTGTACTGGTTTCTCAACTTAAAGGTCGCTATGAAAACTCAACTCTTAGCTATTGGTGTAACGACAACATTGTGTCATCCGTTTACTTACGCAGCGCAAGAGCTAACGCAACAGGTCGTGAGTCAAACTGTTCTTATCGAACAAGGCGATGATTGGCTGAAGTTGAAATCAGGTGAAGTGATAAAAGGGGAGTTGACCGGAACCGTCAAAGAGGAAGCAAATTCTTTTGAGCAGGAAATTGAATTTGATAGTGACGATTTGGGCGAGCAAGAAATTGAGATGGAAGATATTGATATTCTCCAGACAGCGAGCTTCTTTACTATTCGTACCACGAGTGGCGAAATATTTGATGGCTATCTTTCTATTCAGAATCAACGACTTTACTTACTGAACAATGGCCAACAGCGTTCTTTTCCGGTTGAGCAGGTGGTGTCTATTTATCGAGGTGCCGAAGAGGACTCTGCGCATTGGGAAACGGAGTTGTTCTTAGGATTAGACATCAGCAAAGGTAATACTGATGAGTTTTCGCTTTTGGGAGAAATTGAGGCGGAAAGAAACAACGTTGAATCGAGAACGAAACTTAAGGCTCGCCACCAGAACTCCAAAAGTGAAGATGAAACCATCGCTAATAACACCTCGTTTGATGGCTCCTATGACATCTACCTGAATAATCGGCTGTTCTTTCGGCCACTTAAGCTCGTCGTTGTGAGTGATGAGTTTCAAAACCTCGACTATCAAGTCAATGCATCTATGCAGATGGGCTATTTTGTTATTGCGGATTCAGATACGGAGTGGGATGTCTCTGTTGGTCCAGGTTATCAATACACCGACTTTAAAACCGTTGAGGAAGGTGAGTCAGGCAGTGCAAGCAGTACGGCAATGACCTTTGAGTCAAACTTTGAGTATGAATTGACTGACGATATCGATTTTAGTCACAGCTATAACTTAAATTGGGCGAGTGACGATGCGGGCGGTACTCGACATACCAATGAGTTGGGATTAGATATCGACTTGATTGCCGACTTGGATTTTAGTGTCAAAGCTATTTGGGAGCATGTATCCAATACCAAAGCAGACTCAGATGGCGTGGTACCAGAAAAAGACGATTACAAGCTCCATTTCGGGTTTAGTTATGAAATCTAACCTAGGTCAACGTGCTTTATCGCTCGTCGAGTAAGGGAATCACTGCGCTTAAAGATGTGGCAAGTGTCACCTTACGTTCTATTTCAGCATCCGGTGGTAGTAGGTCTGGAATCATAACCACTTTACAACCAGCAGCTAGTCCTGCTTTAACGCCATTGTTTGAATCCTCCAGCACTAAACATTCATTCGAACTCACATCTAATCTCTGGTAAGCCATCTGATAACAGTCTGGATTAGGTTTGCCTAGCGTGACATCCTCAGCACTAATGATGAGATCGAACTGGGCTAAATAATTACCTTTGGAAAAGTTACGTTCGACATCAGGACGTTGTGAAGAGGTGACGATGGCCATAAGTAGATCGCGTTGTTTTATGGCAGTCAGGAGTGGTTCAAATCCTGGTTTGAGAGGAACACCATCAGAGCTCAGGCTGTGGTAGTGCTGGTCTCGAATGGTTCGATAGCGATGTATATCGATAGCGCTTTGAAAGTAGTCAACAAGCCGCTGTTCACATTGTGAATCTTGCACACCAATAAACTGCTGATAAAAGTCATCAGATATAGCTAGCCCTTGTTCTAGAGCAGCGAATTGCCAGCTTTGTTTATAAATAGACTCACTATCAAAAATAAGGCCATCCATGTCGAAGAGTACAGCTTTAAGCATATGAGATTCTTTCTATTGCGTAGGGAAATCAGAATGGGCTCTCTTTACCTAGTTCATTGCATATCTCAACGATTGCAAGAGAGAGCCCGGACTTGATTATTTGTTGCTGACGTTTGAGTTGTAGCTGATAAAACTTGAGATCGATATCATCATCAGGCTCCATGACTTCCATATGCACCATGCCCATCTTTTTGACCAGATTAAGCTGCTTGATTGGGTCTAAGATATTGGGATCAGTAAACTCATAATCGGTCGCGTCGCTGTTTAAGATGTTTTTGATTTTGATGATATCTTCGATATCGTGATAAACATCGTTGGGCAGTACTCCTAAACCAAACAAGAGTTTAAGTCGCACGGATAAATCACCCAGTGGGCCTGAATCATGAAGCAGTGGACCGACAACAGATTGAACCGCAAAGTTATCTTTCTGAAAGATACGCTGCATCAACGCATCAATAGAGTCATTAAACACATCAACGGCAGCAATAAAAAAGCCGCGAACCGAAGGTGCGTTATTTAATCGCTCTATAATGTCGGTTTCATTTATTTTGTCTGCCATATACTGAACTAAATTTCGTTTTAATAAGGGGAGGGCTACTCCCCTACATATTGTTATAAGGTGTTGAAAATTGACTCAATTTGAGCAACTTCTTCACTGTCTTCACTCAAGCCTGTGTAGCAAGCGAGTGTTTTGCTCACACCATGCTCTTTTAGTGAGTTTTGTAGCTCGATTGCTTGAGGATCTTCACTACTGCGGTATTTTAATGCGGCAGCAATGCCTTTTAAAAGCGTTCTGTTTTCAGTGCCATACTCGATTGTACCGAGTAATGGTTTGATTAATCTATCGTTTGCTCCTAATTTGCGAATGGGTTGGCGACCAACACGATCGACTTCATCAACAAGATAAGGGTTAGCAAATCGACTGAGAATTTTATCTATGTATGCCGCGTGCAATTGGCGGTCAAAACCATAACGCTGAATCAGAACTTCTCCACTCTCTTCCATTGCTTGTTTTACATCGGCTTGGATCTCAGGATCTTCTATCGCCTGACGAATCGTTTGGTGGCCTTTTAAACAGCCTAGGTAGGCGGTAATGCAATGCCCTGTGTTTAGGGTGAACAGCTTACGTTCTACAAAAGCCATTAAGTTATCAGTCTTCTCCATCCCAGCAATATCGGGGATCTCTCCTTTAAACTGTTGTTGGTCTACAATCCATTCGCTGAAGCTTTCTACTGTGACTTCTAGTGGATCATCATTGGCAGCCTCTGCTGGTGGGACAATACGATCCACCGCTGAATCGACAAAACCAACAAGTAGGTCAGCTTTAGCATGTAATGAACTCTCTAGATGCTTGTACACTTCACCTTTCAAGTGCGTGGTGCCGCGAACCATGTTTTCACAAGCAATAATGTTAAGTGGAGCGTTGTTTCTGGCTGCAAACCTTTTGGTAATGCCAGTCGCGATTGTCTTAGCGATAATATCGAGAGCATTAGGACCAACTGCTGTGGTGACCAAATCTGTTTTCACAATTCGGTCAATCACATCTTCACTGGCTGAGTTTACTGCGGTGACGTGGCTAACCGTATCAATCTGACATTGAGTGCCAACAACTTTAACTTTGTATTCCTGTTTATGGCTAAGTTGATCGACCAGTGGGGCATCAACGTCAGCGAAGGTCACGTTTACTTCTGCGTCCGCTAAGAGTTTACCGATGAAGCCACGACCAATATTACCTGCGCCAAAATGAACAGCATTTTTCATAATTTACCTACCAATTTCAATTAAATAAAACTAACGACTCTAGGGTGAGGCCAACCGTATAGGGGGGCAGTTGACCTCGTTTGCTCTCAGGAGCAAAGTTGTTAAAGAGGTGATTAAGCGGCTTGCGGACTTCCAAGAATGTTGAGTATTTCCGCAACATCTTTGGTGCTCGTTAGCTTATCAATGGCCTCTGGCTCATCGAGTGCGTTAGTTATGGTAGTAATTACCTGAATATGTTCGTCATTTTTGGCGGCTATGCCAATGACAAGCTTGGCGACATCGTCTTGATCGTCGGTAAACTGGATGCCCGATGGATACTGACAAATAACGATGCCTGTCTTTTTAACTTTATCCTTAGCTTCAATGGTACCGTGTGGAACAGCGATTGATTCACCCAAGTAGGTCGGAACGAGTTTTTCTCGCTCGAACATCGCGTCTACATATTCGGGTTCGGCATAACCCATCTCGACCAGTTTATCGCCAGCAAAACGAATCGCCTCTTCTTTGTTCGCCGCGTTCAGACCCAGATGAATGTTTTCTGGTGCAATTTGGAAAACGGTTTTCTGCTGAGGTTCAAAAGTGTCATCATTGGCTGCCATCAGAGAAACTTTGACTGCTTGTTCATCATTTGCAGCTTGGTTTTTCTGTGCGGCAAGTAGCTTAGTGACCAGTTGATTGTACATTTCACTGTCCAAGAAGTTAGTCAATGAAATGTGTGTAGCGTTAGGCGCATGCTTGCGAGCTCGATCCGTTAAATCTTTATGAGTAATCACGATATCGGCACTCTCTGTTAAGTTGTTGATCGCAAGGTTGTTTACGCTGATATTTAGGCCTGCGTCTTGTACTTTTTTACGTAGCATACTGGCACCCATTGCGCTGGAACCCATTCCCGCATCACAGGCTACGATAATGCTTTTGACGTCCGCTAGGTCTATGCTGCCTTTGTTTTGAGTACCTGCAGCATTGTTTGACTTCGCGGCTGACTTCATGTCTTTCATTTGTGATGTTGCTTTTTCAAGTGCTGCTTCATCCCCATCTTCTTCTGTACTTGATTGGGTTTTCATCAGCAAAGCCGCAACCGTAAATGAAACACCTGTCGCAGCAGCAATAGAAGCAAGAACCCCGACGATAGATGCTTTTTGAGTCATGAGTAAGATAGCGAAAATCGAACCAGGTGAGGCTGGAGAAACAATACCTGCGTTAAACATGACAAGAACAAATACGCCCGTCATACCGCCTGCGATTGCTGCAAGGATCAAGCGCGGGTTCATCAGAATATATGGGAAGTAGATTTCGTGAATGCCACCAAAGAAGTGGATGATCGATGCACCACCAGCGGTCTGACGAGCGGTACCTTTACCAAACACCATATAAGCTAAGAGAATGCCCAGCCCCGGCCCAGGGTTGGCTTCAATGAGGAAGAAGATCGATTGACCCATTTCGGACGCTTGCTGGATCCCAAGCGGAGAAAAGATACCGTGGTTGATCGCGTTGTTCAGGAAAAGGATCTTGGCAGGTTCAACAAAAATTGAGGTTAAAGGTAGCAAGTGTGCTGAAACTAGGAAGTTAACCCCAGCGGCGAGACCACCAGAAAGTACTTTTACAAATGGTCCAATGAACATGAAAGCGAGCATTGCGCCAAGCATACCTATGATGCCTGCTGAGAAGTTGTTAACCAACATCTCAAAGCCACTTTTCACTTTGCCGTCGATGTAGTTATCAAATTTTTTGATTGCCCAGCCACCCAAAGGACCAACCATCATCGCACCCATGAACATAGGTATATCGGTGCCCACAATCACGCCCATCGTGGTGATTGCACCAACAACCGCACCGCGTTCGCCACCGACGAGTTTGCCGCCGGTATAACCGATTAACAGTGGTAATAGGTAGGTAATCATTGGGCCGACCATAGACGCTAAGGTCTCGTTGGGTAGCCAGCCTGTTGGAATGAATAGAGCAGTAATAAAACCCCACGCGATAAACGCGCCGATATTGGGCATTACCATATTAGACAGAAAACGACCAAAATTTTGTATCTTGATCTTAGCATCTGGTGATATCATAACAGTTCCCCGTTCGATGTTCTGATGAATATTGTAGTAGTACGGTTCGCCAAAACCGCTTGATTGCTTAGTACCCAATCAATTTACCACACAAATTCATTTTGGAACTGACGACGGGTTTTTTGTGAGCTCGTGCAAAAAATTCCACCAATAAACCATTCTTATAGCGATCTCTATCAAGTAATTAATGTGTAATTTTTATACAATTTATCAATAACTGATATGTCAATAAAATAATGATGATCAATATCTCATTTATGTTATTTTTGTGATGGATTTTTATGTGATGTTTATCACTAATTCTTAATGTTGAATTTTAGGGCATTACTTTTGTGGGACTATCGTCACATTTTGTGCTCGAGCGATCATGAGTTTTAGTGTGATATCCCTCTCGTTTTTGCTTTTATGAAATAAAGCAACAGTTAGCTCTAGAGAAGAACGGCAGGCTATGGATGTGTTTTAAGTGGGTGGCAAGGGTATTTTGCCACCCATACAAGCTTAATTGGTATCAAGATAGGCTTTTGAAGAAATCTCAGTCCAGGCACGTACTTTAGTTAGGTACTGTTTCTGAGAGTTGATGATCTCTTTTGCCAAAGCATCGCTGCTCGCTTGCTCTTTGAGTAGTTCAGTCGTTGCGGTTTGCATGGCTTTTAGCACTTCTGGTGGGAAGTCGCGAACCTTAATATCTGGGTATTCAGCGCTCATCGTTGCCCAGCTGTTTGCATTTGCGTCGACGGCTTGAGTGTACATATCAAATGCGGATACGCGGAAGGCGGTTTCTAGGATCGTTTGTAGATCCTTCGGTAATGAATCCCACTTTTTCTTGTTTACCAAGAACTGGGTTTCTGAGCCCGGTTCATGCCAAGCGGTGTAGTAGTAAGGGGCGATTTTTTGAAAGCCCATGCGCAGATCGAAAGCAGGGCCTACCCATTCAAGCGCGTCAATGGTGCCTCGTTCAAGTGAGGTATACAGTTCTCCGGGAGCAATGTTGGTCGGCTTAGCCCCAACCTTAGCCATCACTTCTCCGGCAAAGCCCGGAATGCGAATCTTGAGGCCTTTTAGGTCTTCGACGGAATTAATCTCTTTCTTAAACCAACCGCCCATTTGAATATCGGAATTGCCGCCTGGGAAGGACAGCAAGTTGTGCGGCGCGTAGACTTTCTCCATGAGCTCCATACCGCCCCCGCGATAGAACCAAGCGTATTGCTCGGTTGAGATCATGCCAAAAGGCATTGAGGAGAAGTACAGGGTATTCGGGACCTTACCTTTCCAATAGTATGAGCTGGAGTGGCCCAAGTCATACTGACCGGATTTCACCATATCAAAGATGCCCAAAGGGGCTTTGTGTTTATTGGCAGAATCAATACGGATTTTGAGTCGTCCATTGGACATCTCTTCGGCGAGTTTAGCCATGTTTTTTGTGGCATCGCCCAAGATAGGCGTGTTTGGTCCCCAAGTTTCAGCCAGTTTGAGTCGATAGACTTTATCGGCAGCAAGTGTAGTAAAAGACGTTGTGGTTAATGAGAGGGTAACGGCACCAACCAGCAGTGAGCGGAGAATTTTTAGTTTTGGCAGCATGACGTTGCGACTTCCTTGTTGTTGTGATGGTCATTGATGCTTAGCATTCCGCTTGTCTAATTTATCGTCAATCTGCTTTTTCGCTATTAATTGAGGGTATGGCAGATGTGGTTGCTATACTCGCGCATAAAGTTGGTAGAAGAGTTTGAATATGGAATTTAGGTTGAAGGATTCGTTTTGTTAAGATGGCTTCATTGGCATAAAATTTTGATGGAAAAAGTGCAGTGTTGGTCACGCACTTTCGGGAGGCTGAGTCATTTATCAATGAGTCGTCGAGTGGATTTTCTACCTTTAGCTGTTAGAGGGATAAGTTAGAGTATGACATTCCTGTGACACCTTTATACATTGAGGCTGGCTAGATGAAGATTAATGTAACGATGATTTTTTAATTAATCTAAAAAATATATTGCTCACAAAATATACTAATTTTATATCTAAACTAAAGTTTCATTGCTAACGTAATCAATGCGGGTGGTGTTATTGAACCTAGACGAGCACAAGACTTACAGGACAGTAACCAACAACATACCTTCGCATTTGCTGATCTGGAATGCCTCATCTAAAGAGGAAAAACGGGAACCTTAGGTTCCCGTTGCTGTATCTGGCTGTCCCAATACTAAAAAGCCTGAGTGATTAAACTCAGGCTTTTGGTTCTCTAACCGAAGGTTAACTCGACCGATGAACAGACATGTGCGCTAAAGTGATCAGTGCCTGCTTATATTCAGACTCTTCAAGCACAGAGAGTTCTGCGATCGCTTTATCTGCTTCTTTATAGGCTTGTTGGCGCGTGTACTCTAGTGAGCCCGTTTCATCCATTGCCGCCAGAATTTCCTTAAGCTTGTCCATGCCGTTAGCTTTCTCGATGGCTTCACGAATCATGCTGGCTTGTTGTTCACTGCCATTTTGCATCGCATATAAAAGAGGCAAGGTAGGTTTGCCTTCCGCGAGGTCATCACCAACGTTCTTACCCATATCATCACCATCAGAGGTGTAATCCATCACGTCATCGATGAGCTGGAACGCAGTCCCTAGATACTTACCGTAATTCTGCAGAGCTCGCTCAACGTCTTCAGGCGCATCATTTAAGATGGCACCAATTTGGGTTGCCGCTTCAAATAGTCGTGCAGTTTTTGAGTAGATAACCTGCATGTAGCTTTCTTCGGTCGTATCAGGGTCGTTACAGTTCATCAACTGTTGAACTTCTCCCTCCGCGATCACGTTTACCGCATCACTCATGAGTTTGAGGATCTTCATGGATCCTAGCTCGGTCATCATTTGAAATGAACGCGTATAAATGAAGTCGCCAACCAGAACGCTGGCAGCATTACCGAAGGCCGCATTAGCCGTCGCTTTACCACGGCGCATATCTGACTCATCCACAACATCATCATGCAATAAAGTTGCTGTGTGAATGAACTCAATGAATGCTGCCGCAGTTGTATGTGCATTTCCTTGATAACCCAAAGCGCGAGCAGATAATACTGCTAACATTGGACGTATGCGCTTACCACCACCACTAATGATGTAAAAACCTAATTGGTTGATTAAAGATACGTCTGAATTGAGTTGGGCGTGAATTGTTTCATTCACTTTTGCCATGTCATCGGCAGTTAGCGCTTGGATAGCTTTAAAATCCATGGTAAATCCGGCTGAAGTTAGAACTTGTAAGGTCTTCTTATCTGCTTTAATCGCTGAATAATACACTAAAAAACGTTGATTAATACATGCTTAAAAGGCATGATTGCCGCACTTTTAATTGGCGATTAGCTTTTCGCCAATTTTTTCAAAATATGGCTTGTCATAGGTGCGACCTTTCTGTAGAATCTGCGCCCTATTGATGATTAGTTTAGCGCACACCCAAGATGCTCATTTAATATGCATAAGGCTGTGCGGAAAAAGCGGAGTAAGATATGTACGCTGTTTTCCAATCTGGTGGTAAACAACACCGTGTAAGCGAAGGTCAAACTCTTCGTTTAGAGAAATTAGACGTTGAAACTGGTGCAACTGTAGAATTTGATAAAGTTCTTCTTGTTGCTAACGGCGAAGATGTTAAAGTTGGCGCTCCTCTAGTAGAGGGCGGTAAAGTAGTTGCTGAAGTTGTACAACACGGTCGTGGCGATAAAGTTAAAATCGTTAAGTTCCGTCGTCGTAAGCACTCTCGTAAGCAACAAGGTCACCGTCAGTGGTTCACGGAAGTGAAAATCACTGGTATCAACGCTTAATCGATTAGGAGAGTTTAACAATGGCACACAAAAAAGCTGGTGGTTCTACTCGTAACGGCCGCGATTCAGAAAGCAAACGTCTAGGTGTTAAGCGTTTCGGTGGTGAGTCTGTTCTTGCAGGTAACATCATCGTTCGTCAACGTGGTACTAAGTTTCACGCTGGTACTAACGTTGGTATCGGTAAAGACCACACTCTTTTCGCTCTTACTGAAGGTAAAGTGAAATTCGAAGTGAAAGGTCCTAAGAACCGTAAATTCGTTAGCATCGAAGCTGAGTAATTTAAACCTAGTTTAAATCACTTATTAGCTTTCAAGCTGAATTCAAAAGCCCTGCCGATTCGGCGGGGTTTTTTATTTATGGTGACTATGAATATGGAACCAATACTAAGGCACTCTGCACAGAGTCCCTTCATATTTGTTCCAGTAGCAGAGTAGTGAAGATCTCAGGTGATCAGTCTGAAACTGGAATCTGCTAGAATTTATATCATTCATTTTCCCTAAGCCTTAGGGAGTACTGAGATGATATTTGCAACGCAGCTACGATAAGTAGCACAAGCGCGGAGTAAGAGATGAAATTCGTTGATGAAGCGGTAGTAAAAGTTCAAGCCGGCGATGGCGGTAACGGTGTAGTGAGTTTCTGGCGTGAGAAATTCGTTGCGAAAGGTGGCCCAGATGGTGGCGACGGTGGCGATGGTGGCGATGTATACATCCAAGCCGATGAAAACCTTAACACGCTAATTGATTACCGCTTCCAGCGCTTCTATGAAGCGGAACGTGGTGAAAATGGCCGTGGTGGTAACTGCACGGGTAAGCGTGGTAAAGACAAAGTGCTTCGCGTGCCAGTAGGTACTCGCGCTGTTGATATACATACTAATGAGATCGTGGCTGAAGTGGCTGAGCATGGCAAAAAAGTCATGGTAGCAAAAGGTGGCTGGCACGGTCTTGGTAACACTCGCTTTAAATCTTCTGTGAACCGCGCACCACGTCAAAAGACGTTAGGTACGAAAGGTGAAATCCGCGAAGTGCGTTTAGAGCTACTGTTGCTGGCTGATGTGGGTATGCTTGGTTTACCAAATGCGGGTAAATCTACCTTTATTCGTGCGGTATCTGCGGCGAAGCCAAAAGTAGCCGATTACCCATTTACGACGCTAATCCCAAGTTTGGGTGTAGTGAGTGTTGTTCCTGAGAAAAGCTTTGTGGTTGCTGATATCCCAGGCCTGATTGAAGGTGCTGCGGATGGTGCTGGTTTAGGTATTCGCTTCTTGAAACACTTAGAGCGTTGTCGCGTTCTACTGCATATGATCGACATCATGCCAATTGATCAGTCGGATCCGGTTGAAAATGCATTGACGATCATTGATGAACTCGAGCAGTACAGTGAAAAGTTGGCTGATAAACCACGCTGGTTGATCTTCAATAAAGTGGATCTGATGCCAGAGGAAGAAGCGAATGAAGTGATCCAAAATATTCTTGACGCACTAGGTTGGGAAGAGGATTACTACAAGATCTCTGCAGTAAACCGCGATGGTACCAAAGAGCTATGTTACAAGCTTGCTGACTTTATGGAAAACCTACCACGTGAAGAAGAAGAGCTTTCAGAAGAAGAGAAAGTTGACTTCATGTGGGATGATTACCATAAAGATGCGATGTCTGGTTCTGATGTTATTACTGAAGACGATGACTGGGATGATTGGGACGACGAAGAAGATGATGGTCACGTCGTCTACGTCCGCGATTAACTGAATAAAAAAGCCGCAATGATTTGCGGCTTTTTTTTATCTGTTCCCTCAACGAAATGGCTGGCCAATGAGTGGCCAGCACTTCGGTGATCTAGTTAGGGTAGTCTATCCAGCTGGTTCCATCTAAAGATACGTAATAACGCTTGTCGACTTCAATAACAGTTGAACCAGAGTTTTGTGCTACAACGCGTGTCTCTGGGAGCCCGTTGGCCAACTCAGCTGGATTGAACGTCGATTTGGTATAGATATCCTGCTCAAGAATATTCGATACCAACTGTGATAGCGCCAAGTAACTAGAAGGTGCTTGAACATGCACTGTATTTCCTTGACGTTGAAGTCCAGGACCAAAGATTTTCACGCCCACAGGAGTATGAACGATCGTTGGGGCAGGAATTTCACGCATACCGGAAATTTGCATTCTGTCGCCTCGCATTCCTGCGCCGTGCTCAGGAACTAAAGCCACCACGATATTGCGCTCTGAGGCTTCAAGCTGCTTAAAGAACGCGTATAAATCATCAAGCAGGTTCTTTAAGCGAGCTTTGTAACTAACCAGCGACGTACCAGATTTGCTATTGATGATGCGGTTACCGTCATGGAGTGAAATTGAGTTGTATAGGGCAACAACTTTTTCATCATTGCTGCTGAGTCTTTGTTGCCACCAATTATCAAGCACTTGTTTGTCTCTAAAGATTGAAGATCCATCAAACGATTTTTGATATGGCGTGAAGCCTTCTTGTGACATCAAGTTGGTTTGCAAGTCACCGTCTCGTTTTATCAGCTCAAGGAAACTGTCAAAGATACCATTATGGTTCATCAACAAGTTTTCTTTAAAGCCTAAGTTCTTTAAATTATCAAACAGATAACATTGTTTGCTCGGTGCAGGATCGAACAACTGTGCGTGCTTCTGTTGGCCGCAACTGGCACGGAGTAGCCTGACAACCGCAGGACCACTGTAAGACGTCGCAGCACTGAAGTTATCGAACATGATGTCGAACTCTGTAAATAGTGGGTGATCGCTCAGACCCGCGATTTCAATATCGTCCCATGCGACAGAGCAAACACTTAAAAACAACATGTCGAAAGGTGCACTTTGCTGCTCTGTGCTGCTAAACGTGACTCGACGAGAAGATTCCTGAACGAAAAACTCTTCCTTTAGCTTATTTAGAGTGGTGTCGTTAATTTCAGTAATCTCAGGTTGGGTGGTTGGCTCGCTTTGAGTCGGCGTGGCTGGTGCAGTAGAAGCAGCAACGGTAGCCGCGGGGCTTTGCTCACTTTCAGGAAGGCTCACCATGATCATGGCGATAACCACTAACACTGAGACACGGACAAACTTACTCAATAGAAAATAGCCTGCGCATAGCGTAAAGATAGCAATGACGGCTTCAAGAGAGACAAATCGACCGAGTAGCTCAACAAGGTAGCTCATCTCAAATTGCATCAATTGGCCTGCTTGCGCCCATAAGCGTTCAAGCGGTGGAAGGTATGAGTCGTAATGTAATAACCATGCGGCAGCGGGTACGGCCACCAAGTGACGGAATATGTTGAGTGGTTTCACTCGTATCGGCAGCAAAATAAACAGCAATAAGGCAAAGTTTTCCAATGGATGGAAATCAATGACGCCCTGAATATACAAGGCCACTTTCGCGATAAAATATATGTTCCACCATCCAAGGCCAATCGAAAATAGAGGTGGTTGTTGAGAATGTGAAGTCATCACTTACGCTTCTTTTTTTCGTTTATAGAAAGGTCTTGTTCGAAATATTTTGAGTGCTGCAATCTGCGCTGGTAGAAACGCTTGAGCATTCTCACTGCATCCCGCATAAAATAACCGAGAAAAAGACCGACAGTTAGGCTGATGCCTACGGTGAGTAAAAAATCATGAATATTCATACTTAACCCTTAAGGCGAATGGCTTGTTTTACGGCAAACAGTTCGGGCTCTTCAGCTATGGTGTGAGCCGCTGGGCTAAACAGTTTCTGCTCTGTCGCCAAACTGGATATTTCTTTCGCCACTTCTACCTTGTCTTGCACTATGTACTTTAGCTCAGCTTCAACATCGATTTGTGTATCAAAGATGCGGACCGAATGAAACAAGTCGCGGACAGGGAACTCGAAGATGTTGCTCAATGCCATGTCTATGTCGCTTGGGCGTATCATACTGAACAGAACGTACAAGGCGGTATTACCCGCCGTAACGACATCGCCATCTCTGCGTATATGACAAAGTCGTAAACATTCACCCGCACTCATACCAGGCAAGAGTTTTAACCTAATCAGACAATAATTCACATTAGCGTGAGTTGAGTTGGTAATGATGTCCGTGCAGTATTGAATGAAATCTTGATGATTTAAGTATCCTTTGCTGCCAAATTTGACATCGTATTTCAGCAGAGAGTCTAATGTCCGAGGCAAGGTTCGCGTCAGTATCTGGCCTTGTATGGCCTCAACTTGTGTCATAAATCGCGTGTGCGGCACTTGTGCTGGGCAAATCAAGTTAACGCCTGCTCGGAGGAAGAACTGTTCATCTGCATGGCGCAGGCACTGTTTGGTCTCGCGGATTATAATCTTCAGTTGGCGACCTGCTTGAGTTCTTAAGCGGTAGCAATCGAGCGCCAACTGATGAACCTCTCCTTGGCTTGTGCAACTAAAGATAAGAGTAGAAGCTCTGGGGCTGTCGAGCATGTCGATCAAATGTTGGTTGTTGTCGGCCAAGTGAATACTTTTGGCTACGACAGCGCCTTCCATAACCGCGTCTTTACTCATATAGACCCGTTCACTGTCTGCTTTGTCTTCTTTTACATCTGTTGAAAGGAAATGCTCGTATTGAGTGGCTTGTAGGTGGCCTTGGTCACCAAAGGTCACAATGAACTCTTGCTCTGACTTAACGCCATGAGTGTTGGACCAAAAATCGATAAGATAGCTGTAGCGCGAATTATCCAACACAGCCATTGTCGTCAAACCAGCAATAAATTGGTTGATGGTGAGCAGTTTTGGCTTGAGAACGGAGGTGGCGAGGTGACCAAAAATGCAAATATTCACTTTCAGACTTTTCTTACGTGCCAAAGCGTTTATTTTCCTTAAAAAGACTCCGATGTCATCATCGCTGTAGTGAGACAGTATTGAATCAGGGAGAATAAGCACTAATTGTGAATTATTTCTAAGGGTTAGCTTATATAAATCTTTTGCGAGTATTAATGGTGCTAGTTTCTTTTTTGCCTTTTTTACCGCGAGAAAATAAAGCGAACTAATGTGATTTTCTGCCAAATAATCAAAAGCTTGTATAGAGTTGTTATCAAGTCCAGATAGAAAAGTGTCCTTATCGACAAAGCTGGTCACGCAGCTATCATGGCTGATAGCCGAGGCACTAGAGAGGAACTCTAGGACCATATGCTTATGTGTAAACAAATTGACGTAGACTGACTTGCTATTTTGTTCACTGATAACTGCGGGCAAACTGTTAATTAATGACATGGAAAAGCCTTTTGGGTCAGTGGTTTATGTTGTGTTTGTGTGTGTTTTGTCAAGCTGTACGCTGACGAGTACAGTGTGCATTGCAATTGCCATTGTGACAAAAATATGACACTGTGATCTTAAACGAAATTGATCAACATTAAAATTAGATATAGCATTATCTTCGTCGAAGTTGATGAGTCAAATCTCAATAAAGGGAACGTCTATACTTGCCCAATCAATTATAGTCTTACTTATAATTTGATTTAGAGGGGTCAGTGTTTCCCTTATTCTTGTCTGCTGTTCGGGCTATTGCTTAGAGACTAAATTATCTGGTGGCATACGGTATGTGTGTCAATTTTTTATCGGCCGGTTCAATATAGAAGCTCTTGTGTAAGAGCTTCTTCGTTTTAATTGGTTTAGAAATTATGTGGATAGTATTTTGACTGAAACCGCGAAAGATATTAAATCGATTTATGCTTCTTATGACCTATCACATTCAAATTATAGAGAGACAACCGAAAGTGAGTCATATTTAGAAGCTAAGAACAAGTGGTTGATACTTAAAGTAAGTGCTTCCGAAAATCGTCATGAGCACCTTAAGCAACAGGTGAAAAACAGTTCAACGGAATCCCTATGAAACGTCTGCTTATCGTAAGTTTGAGAAAAGGCTGTGGTGCGACTACAGTGACAGCCAATTTGGCTCAAACTCTAGTCAAAATTAACAAGCAGGTGTTAGCCGTCGATCTATCGCCAGAGAATTTGCTTCGCTTTCATCTAGGGCTCACTTTGTCGGAACGAGATGGTTGGGCTGCCCGGATGCTGGTCGAAGAACCTTTTATTGAGGCTGGCTATCAAAGCCCTTTGGGCGTCTCTTTTTTGCCCTTTGGTCAGTTGAACGATCAACAACGCGCAACGTTTAGTGAGGTTGGGGGGGACGTGATGTCTCAACTCGGCAACACGCTTCTTCAAGTCGAGCAAGAGGAGCAGTGGCAACTGTTTCATGGCGAACTGGAGCTGCTTGAATCACCGGCTGGACGTGATTTGATCGATTCAATGGATAGGGTATTCGTCGTATTAAATGCAGAAGCGATGAGCTATGCCGCTTTGCAATCTCAGTTGCAGCGAAATCCTATTATCGCAGAGCTGCTTGATAGCAATAAAATGCGTTTTTTGCTGAATAAATACCAACCTGAAACAGAGGTGGGGCGTGACTTTATGCTCGTGTTGAAAAATGAGTTACAAAGTGCCTTAGCCCCAGTCTATCTTCATCTGGACACCGCATTGTTAGAGAGCGCTGCAAACTTAACAACGGTGCAGCATCATTCGGCATCCAGTCAGGCGGCGAAAGATTTTCAATCTTTAGCGTTTTGGTGCGTGTCCGCCCTCTCCAACCCAAGTTATTAAGGTGGGATCATGCATAGCTTGAATCTTATCTTCCGTCGCTGGGTTGTTGAGCAATTCAGTGTGCAGAAAAAAGTATATGAGCAAGAGTGGGGGCGTAAAGCCAGCTGGCTTGGTGGCGTGACACTTTCGCTTTGGTTCTCATTCTGCTTTGTGTTTCTCAAACCAGAAATTGGCGGAGTACCTTCGTGGAAGCTGCCTTTAATCTATTTCCCACAAGTCAACTTTGCTGCACCGCGCTTGTTTGATCCGATTCGATTTGCCATTCAAAGTATTTGGTTGATCTGCTTTAAACAATCAACGCCCACTGGGCTTGGTCAATCGGTTGCTCAATCAAGCCTGTTTTTAGCAAAGTGGCTGCGCAAGATCTTTTATATGCCATTTTACTCGGTGGCTAAAGGGGTTAGTTGGCTGGAAGATGCCGCCAATCAGATGAGAGACCCACAGACGCGTGAGCGGATCAAAAGCAGTAAGTCAGCCATGTTGTTGAATTACGCATTGTTGTTTTTGGTTGTATTTCTTGCGCTACTTTGTTTTACCGTGCCATTTGGCTATCAAGCGCAAGTTGTGTTTATTGTGTTGCTATGGGCATTGGCAATGATGGTGCGACGCATACCGGGCCGATTCCCGACTATGCTGCTGATCATTTTGTCAGTGACGGCATCATGCCGCTACCTTTGGTGGCGTTATTCGTCAACCTTGAACTGGGATGACTCTCTAGCGCTGTTTCTTGGCGGTATTTTGCTAATGGCGGAAACCTATTCCTGGATCGTCTTGATGCTGGGTTATTTCCAAAATATCTGGCCGTTGAACCGTAAGCCCGCGCCAATGCCAGAGGATCAATCCCTATGGCCAACAATAGATATGATGATCCCTACGTACAATGAAGATCTCGATGTTGTGAAAGCGACGGTCTACGCGGCGATGGGAGTCGACTGGCCGAAAGACAAGCTCAAAATTCATATCTTGGATGATGGCAAACGAGACAGCTTTCGCGATTTTGCTCAGCAAGTTGGCGTCAACTACATACGTAGGCCAACCAATGAGCATGCAAAAGCGGGCAACATTAACTACGCCTTGAAACATACTGATGGTCAGTTTGTCGCAATTTTCGACTGTGACCACATTCCAACGCGCGCCTTTTTCCAGCTTACGATGGGGATGTTTATAAAGAACCCCGAGCTCGCTTTGATTCAGACACCGCACCACTTTTTCTCGCCTGATCCGTTTGAGCGTAACCTGGCGAACTTCCGCGATGTGCCTAACGAAGGCAACTTGTTTTATGGCCTGATTCAAGATGGTAACGACTTGTGGGATGCGACGTTTTTCTGTGGGTCTTGTGCCATTTTGCGTCGTGAGCCGCTAGAGCAGGTGGGCGGGATCGCCGTTGAAACGGTGACTGAAGATGCACACACATCCTTACGTATGCACCGTTTAGGGTATCGTTCTGCATACCTTAAACAACCAATTTCTGCGGGCTTAGCGACAGAAACCTTGTCTGCTCACGTTGGACAGCGTATCCGCTGGGCGAGGGGGATGGCGCAGATCTTCAGGGTTGATAATCCATTAATGGGTAAAGGGCTGAAGCTTTCTCAGCGGCTTTGTTACCTCAATGCAATGCTGCACTTCTTGTCTGGAATACCTAGGATTGTTTTCTTGATTGCGCCATTGGCCTTTTTACTGCTGCACTCTTATGTGATTTATGCGCCAGCTCTAGCGATTGTATTGTACGTTTTACCGCATATGGTCCATGCCAGTATGACCAACTCCCGGATGCAAGGGGACTATCGTTATTCGTTTTGGGGGGAAGTGTATGAAACGGTACTTGCATGGTACATCGCTAGGCCAACCACTGTTGCTCTTTTTGCCCCTCATAAGGGAACATTTAATGTAACTGCTAAAGGTGGCTTAGTGGAGAAATCGCATTACGATTGGGTGATTTCTCTACCTTATCTTGCTTTGGTTGGCTTGAACATTCTTGGTTTTGCGGTCGGGTTGTACCGTATAGGCTGGGGGCCTAATGATGAGATCGGCACGGTTATCGTAAATCTACTATGGACAGTGTACAACCTACTGATTCTTGGCGCTGCGGTAGCGGTAGCGGTTGAGGCTAAGCAGGTCAGGAAAGACCATCGAGTTGAGGTTTCGATTCCCGCTGGTATTAGGCTTAAATCTGGCCATATTTTGCAAGCGAAGATGAAAGACTTCTCACTCGGCGGCGGCAGTATCGAAGTTAACGGTGTTGATGAGCAAGCCTGTCAGGGGTTGCTCGGTGAATCTCTAGAAGTGATCTTAAATCGTGGCGGACAAGAGTTTGTTTTTCCGATGACGGTTGCCTTTACCCATAACGGTTTATTGGGTATGCAACTTGAGGAGATGCCGCATAAACAAAAAATCCAGTATGTTCAATGTACATTTGCACGCGCGGATACCTGGTCTAAATGGCAACAGAGCTATAAGTCAGACAAACCGTTGGCGAGCATGCAGGTTGTGCTACAAGTCGGTTTTACAGGATACAAGCGTTTGCTTGGACACTGTCCTAAATTCGTTAGGACTGGTGTGGAAGGACTTTCATTTTGTATCAACTTTATTTGGTCGCTTAGACCTCAATATGTCCCAATCAGGACCAATAGCCATGTTAAACAATAAAAAACTCACAGCCTTAACCACAGCAATTTCCTTGATGTGTATATCGGGCGGTGTTACGGCACAAGAAGTCAGTCAATCACCTCACGTTCCGTTTGAGCAGTTACAAACTGCGGACAGTTCAAACGTGTATAAGCGCGTCGTCCCATTTAGCCAATTGGGTTACGGTGGCTCTATTCCAATTTTGGGAAGTGAAGCCAGTGCTTATGTTGGTTTTGGTTCGCGTCTCGATGAGGTAGTGTCAAACGCAACCTTGTATTTCGACATTACGCCATCGCCAGCGTTACTTTCTCTGGTCTCTCACGTTAAGGTTTATTTAAACAATGAGTTGATGGGCGTGGCCTCGATACTTGATGGGCAGCAAGGAAACAAGTTAAGCCTCTCTATGCCACTTGATACGCGCTATTTCAGTAACTTCAACCAGCTACGTTTTGAGCTAATTGGTAATACTAAGAAAGAGTGTGCAAACCCAAATGACTCAAGTATTTGGGCTGAGATCAGCCAAAGCAGCCGAATTGAGATGTTTGTTCAGAAGACGCGTTTAGAGAGTGATTTAGCTTTGTTGCCCGCTCCGTTTTTCGACAAACGTGATTTTAGCCAACTAAACTTGCCTGTTGTTATGGGCAGCGACTATGACTTAGATGAAGTTAAGGCTGCCGGTGTTCTGAGTTCCTACTTTGGCGCACTTTCTGGTTGGCGCGGAGCCCAATTTCCACTTAGTGTCGATGATTTACCAGACCAACATGCCGTGGTGATGATCACCAACGACAATAAGCCCGATTTTCTCCGAGATTTTCCAGACACAGATGGTCCCCGAGTTCAGGTTATTACGCACCCAACTGACCCTTATGTGAAGTTGCTTTTAATTATTGGCCGTGATGGGAAGGACCTGAATACTGCCGTACAGGGTTTAGCTCTTGGAGATCAGCTTTTAACTGGGCCATCGGCGAAGATTAACTCTGTCGGTCAATTAAAACCGCGCGTTGCTTATGATGCACCCAATTGGATCAATACCGATCGACCAGTAGCTTTTGCCGAACTTGTGGAACAAAAAAGCATGCTGCAAGTTGAGGGACGAACACCTCCACCGATCAATGTTAGTTTGCGTATGCCTCCGGACCTTTTCACGTGGCAGAGTAGAGGGATCCCAATGGACCTCAATTATCGTTACTCTCCCCCCGCGACAGATCACTCCGGCTCTCGCTTAACGGTTAGTATTAACGATCAGTTCGTAGAAGCATTTAACTTAAACAGTTCAGGGCAAAGTGGGGCTTCAAGCCGTGTACGTGTCCCACTCTTGGATGACAACATATTAAACACTCAAGATCGAGTGCGCATCCCAGCCTTTAAGGTCGATAGTCGTAATGATATTAAACTTGAGTTTGGTTTTGCCTCAGTGACGGATGGCCTGTGTCAAGTGACTCAGCCAAGTAAGCAATATGGCGTTATTGATGGTGATTCAACTATTGATTTCAGTGGTTTTCCTCATTATATCGAAATGCCAAATATGCGTGCATTTGCCTCCTCAGGTTTCCCGTATACCAGAATGGCGGATCTGTCTGAGACAGCGGTTGTTGTTCCCGAAAATAGCCCATTAGAAGTGCTGCAAACCTACGTTAATGTGATGGGAAGCATGGGCATGAACTCTGGTTACCCTGGTATTCAGGTGACGTTGACAGATAAGTGGGATGCTGACCGACTCAAGGATAAAGATATCTTAAGTATTGGTGTGGCTAATGCATTAGAAGAAGCCGTTGCGGATCCTAGTCAAATTGGCGTTATCGTGAAGCAAGCAGAGCGTCAAATTCGTTTGCCCATCAAAAATGAACACCAATTGGGAATGAGCTGGATGGATCCTAGCACTGCCAACCAGCAGGCCAATGATTATGTGTCAGTCAATGCAAACGGTTCATTTGCGGCTATTTATGGTATGGAGTCTCCGTATACCAGTAATCGCAGCCTCGTCTCCATCATGGCTGCTCATCCAGCGGACTTTGCGGTCGTCGATCGTGCTTTGGTTGATTCTGGCAAGCTGGAGTACATGTATGGTTCTGTAGTCACTTTTAGAAACGATGAAGTTGCCAGTTACAACGTTGGTAACCATTACTATGTTGGTGAATTACCTGTCTGGCAGTTAGTTTGGTACCACTTCTCCAATCACCCAATTATTGTGGCGTGCTTTGCTGCGTTGTTGATGGTGATAGTCACGGTTGTGTTGTGGCGATTACTGCGTCAAGTAGCAGCGAAACGTTTGTCTAACTCTGAGGAGGAGGAAGAGTGAAAAAACTGATCTCTTTGTTATTGATACTGATCACACCTCAGGTTTGGGCTGATGTTTGTGAGTGGCCACAATGGCAAACCTTTAAGTCTATCTACCTTGAGCAAGGGCGTGTTATTGATGGTAGCGATGAGCGTTTGATTACGACTTCCGAAGGCCAGTCATATGCCTTGTTCTTCGCTTTAGTCGCGAACGATCAACAAACATTTAGTCAGGTCTTGGGTTGGACTGAAAAGCATTTGGCGGGTGGTGACTTAACCGCTCAATTACCTGCTTGGCTATGGGGAAGAACGGAAAATGGTCGCTTTGATGTGTTGGACAGCAACCCAGCATCCGATTCCGACTTGTGGATTGCCTATGCTTTAGTTGAAGCAGGGCGTCTTTGGGATAACCACTATTATCAGTCTTTGGGGCATCTACTGGCGAGTCGTATTCTGCGCGAAGAGACTGCAATGATTGAAGGCATCGGGACCATTTTGCTTCCTGCTCCGGTAGGGTTTCATTTAGAACAAGGCTATCGAGTGAACCCTAGCTACGTTCCATTGCAACTTCTAGCGCGTATGCAGGCACTTTATCCTCAATATTCATGGCAGTCGATGTACCAATCCAGCGCCCAAATGTTGTTTGGTACTATGCCTGCTGGCTTCAGCCCTGATTGGGCTACCCTCCATAAGGGACAATTCAGTAGCGATGAAGTGACAGGTCCTTTAGGTAGTTACAATGCTATTCGGACTTATCTTTGGGCTGGAATGCTGGATGATAATGTCGCAGAGAAAACGGCATTAGTTGAAGCCATGCAACCTTTTATTACTGCGACAAAAACGCTAGGCGCACCGCCTCGTGAAGTCGATACACAAACAGGGCACTTTTCACAATTGGGCAGTGCTGGTTTTTCCGCTGCGGCTTTGCCATTGCTGTCTGCCGTTGGCCAATCTGATTTAGCTGAAGCACAGGCAAAACGAGTGAAAGTAGAGTTGGTCAGTGATAGAAATGATCACTACTACGATAATGTGCTGAGCTTATTTGGACTGGGCTGGTATGAAGGGCACTACCGTTTTGGGGAGCAAGGAGAGCTGTTACCTGCATGGAGCGAGCAATGTCAATAGTTAGGCGTGTTGCTTGGCTGATTCCGCTGGTGACAATGACCAGCGGAATAAATGTGGCGCAAGCGAGTTACGCAGCGCCGCTCAGTAAAGAGCAACTGGCGGCAGTTTATCAGCCAGTGTCATTAGTGCAATTTTCAACTTCACTCGCGCGTGTTGATTCTGTTGATTGGTTAATTGGTCAGCTCAAGTTAGCGGATGCGGTAGGCCGAGACGATATTGTTGAAAGTACTCTTGAACAATTGTTTGCTGTCGAGGAGAGCAATCTAACCGGCTTGTTCTATCAAGCGAACATGTTCTTGAAGCGCCAGCAAGCGGATCTAGCTCAGCAAACCTACCAGCAATTAAACAAGCAAGCTCCTGACTCACCTCAAGCGCAGAACCTGCGTATGATTCTTTCTCTCAATGGCGAGAAGAAAGCGGATTATCAGCGCGCAAAACTGCTTGCAAAATCTGGCCGTTATGATGAAGCAGTTCAAGCATATCAAGGCCTCTTCCCACACGGCATGCCATCGGCGGCTTTGCAACTTGAATATCTACAGTTAATTAGCAATTTTGAAGGTAACTGGAGCAAAGTTAAAAGAGGTTTAGAGCGTTTAAACGCGGATTACCCTGGCGTTCCCAAGTTCCAATTAGCTTTGGCAGATCATATTCGTAAACAGAACCCAGGTGACTCGTGGATTTTGGCGACATACCAGACATTAGCCCTTTCCATCGGCACAGGAAAAAGCGCTGCGACTTCGTGGCTAAGAGCTCTAGAGCAACTTCCCATTTCACAGCAAGTCGTTGAGCAGTATGCGATTCTAGCTAGCTATTACCCTTCAGATCTTGAGATTCAGCAAGCGTATAATGATGCGGGTAAACGCTGGATGATGGAGCAAGAGCTACGTAAAGACCCCACCTACCTAGCGAAGTTGAAAGGTCTTAAGTTGCTTGAACAAGGTAAAACTACCCAAGCTGAACAGCAACTTCGTTATGCCCTAACTACACGTCCCAATGAGCCCGAAATTTTAGGGGGATTGGGCAAGGTTTACTTACGTCAAGGGTTACAACAAAAAGCGTTGGCGTACTTTAAACGTGCTCAAGCGAATGACCAGAATCCAGACAATGCCTCTAAATGGTCGAGTTTGATTGAAGCTTCACAGTATTGGGCACTGCTTGATCAAGGGGATGTTTTTACTCGTCAAGAGAAGTTTAAACAGGCAGAAAGTGCTTATCGAAAAGCCGCTCAAGTAGATAACAGTGAGCCTTATGCGTATGTATCTTTGGGGGCTCTCTATCTCAGTCAACAAAACTTTGTTGCAGCAGACAAAGCATACAGTCAGGCGATTAAACGTGACAAGCTGAATGGTTCAGCTCTTGGTGGGCGACTGGATGTTCGAATTGAACAGCGCGATTTGCAAGGTGCCCAGTCGCTAGCGAACCGATATAGCTCGGCGCAGAAAAAAGTAGTTGCAGCTAAGATTGAGAGTATTGAATCAGAATTGATTTTGGCCAGACTTAGAGTGGCTATTGCCAATGATGATCAAGTGGCAATGGAGGAGGCTGTTAATGATTTGATCGCATTGCAACCAACATCTCCTTGGCTCCGACTTGATATAGCAGATGTTGTTCGCTCTATGGGGGACAAGCCTCGGGCTGCTGAGCTTATGACCGAGTGGGCGAGAGATAACCGCGAGCCGGAAATGGTGTTTGCTTACGCTATTTTCTTAGCACAGGAATCTCAGCTTGAACAAGCAATTTCAGTGTTAGAAAGTGTACCTAAACCAGATCGTACACCTTCTATGCAGCGCAATTTAACGCGCCTTAAGTTAGACGCCGAGCTTCAACACTTATCTGTACGCTATCAGGTTTCGCCTGACTCTATGATTGCTCTGCTCACCCATCTAGAATCCAAGTATGCGGGGCAGATCTTACCGTTAGCTCGGATTGTAGGGGCTTGGGTTGAAATTGAACTCCCCGACAAAGCGATGCGCATCTATCGAACTATTTCATCATCCCCGCAATGGTCTGTTGAGGAGCGATTAGCGTATGGCAACATGATGGTCAGTTTGAACCAGTATGAGGATTTTGACCATTGGTATCAAAGTTTGGATATTGGCTCGGCGGACCAAGAAATAAGCGCTTCTGCGGCGCTCCAATTCGATGAGCTGAAAACACGTCGAACGCTTTCTCAAGCTAACCTGCTCATGGCTCAGCAACAAGCAGAACAAGCAATACCGTTATACAGCCAGGTACAAGAGGAGCCTGAACCTTTTAAGACGCAGGCTCAGATCGGCATGCTGCGCGCAACGGCTCTTATTGGTGATGAAAGAAGTAGCCATGATTTGCACCTTCTATTGAGTCAAAAACGTCACGATTTGACCTCAGAGCAGTTGATAACGGTTGCCACTCTATTTAACGAACTTGGTTATAAAAGTGAGGCCAATGAGCTGAATCGTTTGTTGGATGAAACCAAGCAGGTGGATACTTTTACGTACCGCAACAGCTTGGCGCTCGCAATGAGAAACCAGCAATGGTTGTTGGCTGAAGAGAGAGCTTATCAAGCTCTCAACAGTGATCGTATAGTTAAAAGCTCACAACCAGAACAAGCGAGTCAGGAGTCACCAAGTTTACGCGAACTATACGATAGCGCTGATGACTATTGGCTGACGCAAAACGTCAAAGCTGACATCGATAAGATGCGTGATCGCAGCGATGGCCATATTTTAGTTGGTTGGGATTATAGCGCTCGTGATGGTCTTAATACGTCAAACCAAGTACCTATTGAAGCTCGTATTCCCGTGCAGTCTCTTGATGGCCACTTGTTGCTAAGAGCCGATTATGTGTCAATTGACTCAGGTGAGTTGGAATATTATCAGAAGAGTACAGACAGCAATGAGACGATATTTAGCAATGACGCTCAAGGTTTTGCGTTAGGCGTGGGGTGGCAAGCTGAAGATTGGCAAGTTGATCTCGGGACAACACCTGTCGGATTTGACCATACGACTTGGGTTGGTGGGATAAGCCTTGCAGGGAAATTGGGAGAGTTTGGTTGGCGAGCTGAAGCCTCCCGCCGTCCAGAAACGAGCAGCATGCTTTCTTACGCGGGGATGACCGTCCCGAGTGGTACTGAAGACCCTGCCGGAACCAAGTGGGGCGGTGTAGTTCGTAGCGGAGTGAGTCTGAGTAGTAGTTGGGATATTGGTGGGCCTTATGGCTTTTGGAGCAGTGCCCAATATCACGTGTTGAATGGAGAGAAGGTTGCAGACAACACCCGTCTGGGTTTATTAGGCGGAGCTTACTATAAACTGATTGCTAATGACGATCAGCGATTGAGTATTGGTAGCAACCTGATCTACTTAGGTTATGATAAAAACTTAGGTGAGTACTCATTGCATCACGGTGGCTATTACAGTCCACAGAGCTACGTTTCTCTGTCACTGCCCGTTAACTATTATGGTCGTTATCTAAATAGTTGGTCGTATCAATTGAGTGGTTCGATTTCGAACTCTTGGACGGTTGAAGATGCACCTTATTTGACTCAGGAGACGGGCTCGGAGCGAGGGGGCGGCTTTGGTGCATCGTTGCAAGCTGCGCTTGAGAAGCGAGTTGGTAAGCGCTGGTACTTGGGAGCTGAACTCGATTTACAACGCTCTGAGTTCTATACGCCAAACCACTTTATGCTTTATGCCAAATACACCTTTAACGATCGCTGGCAACCCATCGGATACCCGCCGGCGGTTCCGCAATTGTACAGTCAGTTCTAAATAGCAGATAGGGGCTATTCCAGTCCGATGGATAGGTATGGACAGTATCTTTCTCTAGCGTGAGAAGGTAAGGTTCATACCTCTCTTTGTTTAACGGCACGTTTTATCGCTTATAACCCCCTCTCAACCAAACCAATTGCAGTTTTTTTGTGTCTAAATCAAATCATGCAATTGTTTTTCACCGCACAATAGCCGAATTCTAAAGGAGTAGGATAGAAACATGGCATCGAAACAGCGAGTGGTCTCTCGCATGATTGCCCAGGCAGGGCAAATGCTTTTGGCACATGGCGCTGAAAGTACACTGGTGGGTGACCTTATGCGTCGCTTTGGTATCGCTTCAGGCATGGATGAAGTTGAGGTCTCTCTTTCAGCCAGTTCTCTTGTGGTGACGACGGTTTATCAAGAGCACTGCATTACAACCGCACGTCGCTGCCCAGATCGTGGCATTAACATGCGAGCAATCACGCAGGTCCAACGCATCTGTATTATGTTAGAGCGGGGGATTATTGATCCTGTAATGGCTCAGCATAAGTTGGATAAAATTAGCCCAGAACGTTACAACCGCTGGCTGGTGGTGTTTATGATTGGCCTTTCCTGCGCCGCGTTTAGCCGCCTTGCTGGTGGTGACTGGGTGGTCTTTGCGATGACCTTTCTAGCTTCCGCGACAGGGATGGTGGTTAGACAGGAAATTGGTCACCGCCACTTCAACCCTCTGCTTAATTTTGCCGTAACCGCGTTTGTCACGACGGCCGTTTCTGCCCAAGCGGTGATTTATGAGTTGGGCAACTCGCCTTCTATTGTCATGGCCTCGTCAGTGTTGATGCTCGTACCAGGTTTTCCCCTGATTAACTCAGTCGCAGATATGTTGAAGGGCTACATCAACATGGGGATTGCCCGTTTTGTCATGGCAAGTCTACTGACGCTTGCGACTAGCTTAGGTATTGTGGCAGCGATGAGTATGGTCGGCGTATGGGGGTGGGTGGTCTAAATGTGGGATTTATTGTTTGGACTAGCCAACGATATGCTGTTTGCCGCGATTCCTGCGGTCGGCTTTGCGCTAGTATTTAACGTGCCTCAAAAAGCGTTGGTTTATTGCGCGCTCGGGGGGGCGATTGGTCATGGTTCTCGTTACTTAATGATGCATTTTGGCATTCCAATAGAGTGGGCGACCTTCTTTGCTGCAATGATTGTGAGTATGGTGGGGATTCACTGGTCGCGCCGTTTTCTTGCTCACCCTAAAGTTTTTACCGTCGCTGCTTTGATTCCCATGGTGCCGGGTGTGTTTGCCTTTAAAGCCATGATCGCTCTGGTTGAGCTTAATCACCGTGGGTACAGTCCTGAGCTAGTCGCGATGCTGATGGAAAATTTCCTTAAAGCCATGTTTATTATTGCCGGTTTAGCGGTTGGCTTAGCCATGCCTGGGTTGTTATTCTATCGCCGTAAACCCATAGTCTAATTTATGCTGGGTATTTGTTTTATCAACAATGTTCGGTGTCACTCAGGAGTAAAAGAATGATCATCAGTATGATCGCTGCAATGGCCAATGATCGCGTCATTGGCAAAGACAACCAGATGCCTTGGCATTTGCCTGCAGATTTCGCGTGGTTCAAACGCTGCACTATGGGCAAGCCTGTGGTCATGGGACGTAAGACATATGAGTCGATTGGTCGACCGCTACCGGGACGACAGAACATCGTTATTAGTCGTGATAGTGAGTTAGTGATTGAAGGCGTCACAACGGTTATTTCTATTGAAGAAGCATTAAAAGCTGCGGGTTCAGTAGAAGAGGTTATGATCATCGGCGGTGGTACCATTTACCAAGCGTGTTTGCCTTTCGCCAGTAAGCTTTACGTTACCTATATTGAAGCTAATGTTGAGGGCGATACTCAGTTCCCTCAGTGGAGCAATGAGTTCCAAGAGACCTATACAGAAACCTTCAACGCGGATGAGAAAAACGCTTACGACATGCGTTTTGTGGTGTTAGAGAAGCAAAGCTAAATAGCAAGCTTGCTTGAGACTGACAATCAATGAAGGTTGATAGTTCGGTATCAACCTTCATTTTCACTAGTTCTGGATAGCTTGCTGGACAAAGAACTGTTTATCTTCCCAGCGTAGCATAGTTAAGCTGCCACCCCAGACACATCCGGTGTCTAACCCAATGACGTCTTTGCCCTCGTACCCTTCTAGTGCAGCCCAGTGACCAAATAGCACGGTTTTTTCCAAAGGGATACGTTCCGCTAACTGGAACCAAGGAAGCAAGGTATTATCTTTTACTTCACTTGGAGGTAATTTACACGCCATATCCAAGCGGCCGTCTGAGAAGCAAAATCGCATTCGAGTAAAAGCATTAATGGTATAGCGATAGCGCTCAATGCCCGACAAGGTTGGCTGCCAATAGTCTGGCTGATTGTCGTACATGTTCTCGATTAGCCACGTCCATTGGTCACTTTTCAAAATAGTTTCTACTTCTTTGGCTGCCGAGCGAGCTTGTGCTAAATCCCATTGTGGCGAAATACCCGCATGACACATGACGAATTCAGGGTGCTCGGCCAGTAGCGGCTGATGACGAAGCCAATTTAGTAGCTCATCTTTGTCGTTAGCGACGAGAATGGGGGCGGTCTGATCTTTCTTTTTGACTTTGTGGATGCCGAGTGACACAGCGAGTAGATGCAAGTCATGGTTGCCCAAAATGACTTTGGCACTTTGACCTAGGCTTTTTACGTAGCGCAAGGTTTCTAGTGACTTTGGACCTCTGGCAACCAGATCGCCTGCAAACCATATAGTGTCATGCTTTGGGTTGAAGTCTGCTTGTTGTAGTAACTGTTGCAGCTCATCAAAGCACCCTTGGATATCACCTACGATGTAGTTAGACACGCATTAACCTTTGGTTAGTTAAGAATATTAGGTATCGCTAAGCGGAACGGATCAATCTCAGCTATGAACTGATTGCCTTTTTCATCAAGCATGATGTATTGACCTTGCATCACCCCTACAGGGGTTTCTATCGCAGTGCCACTGCTGTAAGTGTATTCATCGCTACCAGAAATAAAGGGCTGCTGGCCAACGACACCGTCGCCTTCAACAGTTAACTGCTTACCGTTGGCGTCTGTGATCAACCAACGGCGGCTAAGTAATTGCACGGTTTGGTTGCTTAGATTTTTGATGGTAATCATATAAGCGAACAAGTAGCGATTCGCATCTGGCTGAGACTGTTCAGGAATGTACTTGCTATGAACTTGGACTTTTATACAAGGGACTGCTTCCATGTAAACTCCTCTTTAAAGCCAACAAAGGGTGACAAACTGACGCTTATCACCCTTTTATTCTAGTTGAAACTATTTGCGATTGGCGTCTAGCCAGTTCGCTAAATCGACAAACTGCTTCAACGTTAGGTTCTCAGGACGCATGCCCGGATTGATATCTAGGCTCTCTAACGTTTCTGCATCTACCAAGCCTTTATAGCAGTTACGTACTGTCTTGCGGCGTTGGTTAAACCCTTCACGACATACGCGATCAAGCCAGTTTAGGCTTGTGGCTGGGTATGGTAGCTCTTCATAAGGAACAAGTCGAACCACCGCTGAGTCAACTTTTGGTGGTGGGACGAATGCAGTTGGTGGAACTTCGAGTACTGGCACGACTTTACAGTAGTACTGTGCCATGACCGTTAATCGACCGTATGCTTTGGTGCCAGGGCCAGCAGCTAGGCGGTTAACCACTTCTTTTTGCAACATAAAGTGCATGTCTTGAACATCTTTATGGTATTCAAACAAGTGGAACATCAAAGGGGTCGAGATGTTGTATGGGAGGTTACCGAAGATACGCAGTTTATTGTTTGGTTTCACTAGTTGAGTGAAATCAAAACGCATCGCGTCGCCTTCATGGATCGTGAGTTTATCAGCCAGTTCAGGGTGGTTACGTAAACGTTCCGCAAGGTCACGGTCAAGCTCAATTACGGTAAATTTATCGACTTCACGGCCTACAGGCTCAGTGATCGCACCTAAACCAGGACCGATTTCTACTAGATTTTGACCTGGCCTAGGGTTAATCGCAGAAACAATCCCGTCGATGATGTAAGGATCGTTCAAGAAGTTTTGACCAAAGCGTTTACGTGCTTTGTGCCCTAAGTGGACATCGTTTCTCATAATTTTCTCAAGTTAACTGGTTTTCTTTTCTACAAGCTCAATCGCATGAGCCAATGCAGTTCGGAAGCTTCCTGTGTCTGCATCGCCTGTGCCAGCCAGATCGAGTGCAGTGCCGTGATCAACGGAGGTCCTGATGAAAGGTAGACCCAAAGTAATGTTTACTGAGCGGCCAAACCCTTTGTATTTTAGTACCGGAAGTACTTGATCGTGGTACATCCCTAATACTGCATCTGCCTCTTCAAGGTATTTTTCATTGAAGATGGTATCCGCCGGAAGTGGCCCAATTAAGTCTAGGCCATCACGTTGACGCAGCATTTCAAGTGTTGGTGTGATGGTTTCTATCTCTTCGTTACCAAGACAGCCATCTTCACCTGCATGCGGGTTGAGACCACATACGTAGATTTTAGGCGATGGGATAGCAAACTTCTCTACCAAATCGGTATGAAGAATAGCAATGATTTTTTCCAATCGCTCTGCGGTAACCGCTTTTGATACATAGGCTAATGGGATATGGGTTGTTACTAGAGCAACACGTAATCCTTCGGTAGCAAGCATCATCACAACGAGGGGCGTATTCGACTTTTCAGCAAAAAATTCAGTATGACCACTAAACGCGACACCCGCACGGTTGATCACCCCCTTGTGAACAGGGCCGGTGACAATAGCATCAAATTCACCATTCATACAGCCTAAAGCGGCTCTTTCTAGTGTTTTTAACACATAGTGACCATTTGCTTCGTTTAGCTCACCAGCGGTTACGGGCGCTGCAAGTTCAATATGATCAACGATAAGCGAACCGGCCTGTTGGGCTTCAGGTTTTAGGCCCGGTTGATAATCGATTAGGTTAACCGCAATCCCTAACTGTTCTGCACGTTGTTGTAACAAGAATTTGTCGGCGCACACGACTATTTGGTGCGCCCAGCTCTCTTTAGACAAAGCCAGTACTAAGTCGGGACCAATGCCAGCAGGCTCCCCTGCTGTCACTATGATGCGCTTAACTGTCATTTTCGTTGTCCTTAATCATTTCAACAAAGGCACTGGCTCTTAGTTCTTGAAGCCAAGCACTGGCTTCTTCATTGAACTTACGGTTAAACAAGATACGGTAAGCTTTGTTCTTCATTGCGGAATCGGTGCGGTCAACTTGACGACGATCAAGGACTTCAACAATGTGCCAACCGTGAACAGTTTTGAATGGTTGACTGATTTTCCCTTCAGGTAGGGTATCAACTTGGTGTTTAAACTCAGGAACATAAAGGTCCGAGGTTTGGTAGCCTAGCTCACCATTTTGCGCAGCCGAGCCAGGATCTTGGCTGTACTGACGCGCGAGCTCACCAAAGGTTGCTTCACCAGACTGAATACGGGCAATGATTTCATTTAGCTCTTTCTGTACACCGTCATCACTTAAGATAACCGTTGGGCGAATCAAAATATGACGCGCGTTGACTTCGGTTACGGCTACCGTCTCTAGACCTTTGACATCTTCAATTTTAAGAATATGGAAACCCACACCGCTACGGAACGGACCAATAATGCTGCCTTTATTCTGCACGCCCACTTGATCGGCAAAGATGGTTGGCATCTCTTCTTTGCGCATCCAGCCCCAATCGCCACCTTGCAAGGCTTTAGGGCCTTTTGAATAGGTATAAGCCATGGTCGCAAAGTCAGAACCATTGTTGAGCTTCGCAACGATCTCTTTTGCTTGCTGCTCAATCGCTGATGCGTCATCACCATCGTTCACACGCAGTTGAATATGGCCGATCTTGTACTGTACGGTTGCATTGGTTTCTTGAGCTAAGATATTGGCTAGGTTATCGACTTCAGCTGGCAAGATATTAATGCGGCGACGTACTAAAGCATTACGAGCTTCTGTTGCGGCAATCTCTTTACGCACTTGCTCACGAAACTCAGAATACTCTAAGCCTTCTGCGGCAATAGAGTCACTGAGCTGCTCAATAGTTTGATTGTTGTTTTTTGCAATTTCTTCAATGGCTTCATTTAAGCGGTTATCGTCAATGCGAATACCAATGCGCTCTGCTTCTTGTTGCTGCAGCGTGTCGATGATGAGTTTTTCTGTCACTTGCTGACGCAGCACATCCGCAGTTGGTAAACCTTGACCGCTCTTTTTCGCATTCGCTTTGAGAGTCTTGATCGAAGTATCAATGTCGCTCTCCAGAATCACACCACCATTAACAATGACATTGATCTTATCCAGCGCGACAGGTTGTGCTGAAGCTAGGCCAAATTGACTCGCAGCCAATACCGCTAACAGAGACTGTTTCCAAAATTTCATTTGTCGTCCTATCCATTCATCGTTTGCTGTAGTTTTAGACAGCAAACGGTCAAATTAGTTGTTTAAGAAGAATGGGCGACCATAGCCCAATGAGTTATCGCTACTACCAGAGCCACCACCTAGGTTTGTACCAAAGCCGATGATGCCGAAGTTAACGCTGAAGTTATTCTCATATTCAGGTTCTGAGTCCGGGTAGCTGTTAAAGTCTGGGTCCCAGTTACGTAGCTGGTTACTATACGATACACCGACATACCAACAGTCAGAGGTATAGTTAATTCGCCCTAACCATTCTATGGTTTGTTCGGTTGTGAAGTCATAGAAATATTGCGCGCTTGCATCCCAATGACGACTTAGTTTATAGCTACCCAACAAACCACCTTGTGAAATACCATCTTCAGTAATAGAGTCTAAGTCACCTAGGCTGTCACCTAGGGTATTCTCAATGTAGCTGCGGGTTACGTAACGATAGTTACCTTGTAGGTAACCTTTATCAAAACGATATTCAAGCGTACTGTTGCCGACTTGAATTTCACTGGCGTCGACGTCGTATTGTACGCCACCATGATAAAAGAGGTAATCGCCGTAATTAAAGTCCATCTCAACGGCCCATGCGGAGTAGTTGGATGGTTCGTCAGAGGAACTGTCTAATCGGTTGGTCCGATCAAGGTATATGATTTGGCCGAAAGACACGCTCAGGCGCTCTTTATAATCACTATCATAAAAGCGGGAGCTGGCACCATAACTGAACTGGTTGGCCCCTTGAATTTTATCGACGCCGCTGTATTTACGACTGCGGAATAATCCGTAGTAGTCGGTTTGCAGTAAAGTTGTGTCGTAGTTGGCAATGTTGTTTTGCTCAACCTCTGGGATGTAAAGATACTGTACCTGTGGCTCTAGCGTTTGCGTGTAATTGTCGAGAACGATGGTATCTCGCTCTAATACAACCCCAGCGAGCGAGCGCACTTCTGGCATTACACGGGTTACGCGTTCTTCGAGCTCAGAGTCGCTGACCCCTGTTAAATCTTGTTGATAGTAAGTACCAAGCAGACGAGCTTCAGTCGTCCATGTCCCCCAAGTCGTGCCTAACGGTACGGTAAAACCTGGTTCCACATGAACACGAGTTGCTGCTGGCTTGCCATCGGCTTCGGTATCGAATCGTGTCACGTGGCTGATGACATCAAAGTCTAGGTAGCGCAGCAGCTCAGGTGAGTAGTAGTTGAACTTAACCTGCGGCAAGATGTGGTAGGGTAAGTTGTCGCTCTCAGTTAATACTTGGAAGTCACGAGTGAGTAGAGTGGCATCCCAGTTTGTTGAACGGTACTGTACTTTCCCTTCCTGAACTAGCTGGCCATCTTCTCGATTACCAATGCTCGAATCGACATCGGTGAAGTAATCAACATCACTGACTTGTGAGTAGTCGATGTTAAACTTCCAGGCTTGCTGATAGATGCCTTCATGAGTGTATTGGAAACCCCAGCGATCCCCTTTCTCGGTGAACTTTCTATCATTCGGAAGATATTCAGCTTCGATTTCACCCTCACCAAATATCGATAAGTAGCGGAATTTATTGTTTAACTGAGTACCGCGTTGCTGCATGTACTTGATTTCAGTTTCTAGGTCGTAGTTGGGCGCAATATTCCAGTAGAACGGAATTTCTAGCTCTAGACCATCACTTGAGCCGTAAGAGGCTGTTGGGTAGAGAAAACCGGTCTTTCGTGTATCGCCAATCGGTACGGTAAGATATGGCACGTAGAAAACAGGCACGTCCATCACTTCAAAGCGAGGGTTGTAAAACGTCGCGACTTCTTCATTCTGATCGACGTCGATGCCTGATGCGCGCATTCGCCACGCATTATCCCCTTCTGGACAAGAGGTGATGCTGCCATCTTTCATTTCATAAACGGCTTTACCGGTTTTAGCAATGTAGACGGCATCGCCACGACCAGGCTCACACAAAAACTTGTACTTGGTGTTTTCGAGCGTAATGTCTTCGGTGGTGAGGTTATTGGTGACCTTGTCTGACTGAGATTTTACCGTTCCATCACTGAATGCCACGTTGCCTTCAGCGACAATGATATTTTCTTTTTCATGTAAGGTTACTTGGTCGGCTTGAAAGCGTTTTTTGCCTTGCACAACCACGACATCACCTTTATAGGTGGCTTTGTTGCCATTAATGGCTTCCAAGCTATCTGCTTCGACCTTAACTGGCTGTTGATTTGGATTTTCTGGCTCAGGTTCGTTGATCAAACATTGATCTATAGCGGGCAGTTCCTGCACACTATCGTTTAACGTAGCTTCGGCTTGAGTCTGAGGCACAAAAAAAGCAGCACTGATGGAAGCGGCTAACAAGGTGCGGGAAAAACGTGACATCGAGTTTTACTATCCTGTCTAACTTGATATATCCGGCCGTAGCACTAACTACCCTCAAGTCGTTGAGGTTATCTAATGGCTAGGCGTTGATGACCGAATGTAAAATAAACGGTCCTTATGATAAAGGAATTTGTAGCTAACAGCACTATCAGACCGCTTAACGACGAAAAAATTCAGAGATTGAGAGCACATAATGCATATTTTCGGCAAAATACTAGGTTTCTTTTTTGGCTTTCTATTTGGAGGCCCTGTCGGCGCACTGTTTGGCTTGTTTATAGGCCATCAGTTCGATAAAGCACGCCGATTGAGACAAGCCGGTTTCAACAGCAATTTTGGCTCTGGCCCGAGTCAAACTGAGCGCCAAGAAGAGTTCTTTAAAGCGGCATTCGCAGTGATGGGACATGTTGCAAAGGCCAAAGGCCAAGTTACTCGCGAAGAAATCCAACTGGCTTCCACCATGATGGATCGAATGAATCTACATGGTGAGCAGAGACGTGCGGCACAAAATGCATTCCGTGAGGGGAAGGAGAGTGATTTCCCGTTGGAAACAGTGCTTGAGCGTGTGCGTATCTCTTCTGGTGGTCGTTTTGACTTGATGCAGTTTTTCTTAGAGCTCCAAATCTCTGCAGCATTTGCAGATGGCGACCTTCATCCGAGTGAGCGAAATGTTCTTCATAAAGTGGCACGCGGTTTGGGTTTCTCTTCTGAACAGCTGGAACAGCGTCTTCGTATGCAAGAAGCGGCTTTTCGCTTTCAGCAAGGTGGTTTTGGTGGGCAAACGGGGGGAGGGCACTCTCATCAGTCTGGAAGCTCTTGGCAACAAGCGTCTACGGCAGACCAGCTTAGCGATGCCTATAAGTTGCTTGGGGTCGACAGCAGCGCAGATGCTAAAAGCGTAAAGCGAGCTTATCGTAAGCTAATGAACGAGCATCACCCGGACAAACTAATGGCGAAAGGTTTACCGCCCGAAATGATGAATGTGGCGAAAGAAAAAGCGCAAGAGATTCAAAACGCCTACGACCTGATCAAAAAAGCGAAAGGTTTTTAATCGGGTAACCTAAAATGCAAAAGGCCTGAGAAGCGATAACGCTCTCAGGCCTTTTTAATTCTATTTGCTTCTTGAGAAAGAAGTGGTGGCCCCTCGCAGACTTGAACTGCGGACCAATCGATTATGAGTCGACTGCTCTAACCACTGAGCTAAGGGGCCATATAGGGCAATGATTATAGGGGAAGCAGGTATTGCTGTCTAGCCACTGTGGTAGCTAAATGCGCTTAGTTTTTATTCACTTAAATCAATGAAATACAAAAAAGGTGAGCTATTGCTCACCTTTTAATCATTTTCGTCTAAGCGATTACTCGTCTAGGAAGCTGCGCAGGGTTTCTGAGCGGCTAGGGTGACGAAGTTTACGCAATGCTTTCGCTTCGATCTGACGGATACGCTCACGCGTTACATCAAATTGTTTACCGACTTCTTCAAGTGTATGGTCAGTATTCATGTCGATGCCGAAACGCATACGCAGTACTTTCGCTTCACGAGGTGTCAAACCAGCTAAAACATCTTTAGTGGCTACTTTTAGGCTCGTTGCTGTTGCTGAGTCTAATGGCAGCTCTAGTGTTGTATCCTCGATAAAATCACCTAGATGCGAATCTTCGTCGTCACCGATTGGTGTCTCCATTGAGATTGGCTCTTTGGCAATTTTCAGCACTTTGCGGATCTTGTCTTCTGGCATTTGCATACGCTCTGCCAATTCTTCCGGAAGTGGCTCTCGACCCATCTCTTGCAGCATTTGGCGAGAGATACGGTTAAGCTTGTTGATCGTTTCGATCATGTGCACCGGAATACGAATGGTTCGAGCTTGGTCAGCGATAGAGCGAGTGATTGCCTGACGAATCCACCATGTCGCGTAGGTCGAGAACTTGTAACCTCGGCGGTATTCGAATTTGTCGACGGCTTTCATCAAACCGATGTTACCTTCTTGGATAAGATCCAAGAACTGTAGACCACGGTTGGTGTACTTTTTCGCAATAGAGATTACAAGACGTAAGTTCGCTTCAACCATCTCTTTCTTAGCACGGCGAGCTTTCGCTTCACCGATAGACATACGACGGCTGATGTCTTTAATGCTCTGTACAGTTAGAGACGTCTCTTCTTCAATCATTTTAAGCTTCATGATTGAACGACGAATATCGTCTTCACTACGACGAATCTTGTCTGCGTACGGTTTATCAGAAGCTAAGATTTCATCTAACCAAGCATCGCTTGATTCGTTACCACTGAATAGAGAGATAAACGACTTCTTCGGCATCTTGCCGTATTCAACCGACGCCTTCATGATAAGACGCTCTTGAGTACGAACACGCTCCATAGAAGTACGAAGCTCATTAACCAGATAGTCAAACTGTTTTGGTGTTAGACGGAATTCTTTAAATACGTCTAAAACGAGTTCGTGAGCAATTTGCGCTTTCGGACTTTCGTTACCGTACTCATTGCACGCTAACTGGAAGTTTTGGAACGTATTGCGAAGTGATGTGAATTTCTCAAGCGCGAATTCAGGATCAATACCTGTATCCTCTTCGCTATCATCATCGTCTTCGCCATCTTCTTCTTCGTCTTCCACGTCTTCAGCATCTTCATCTTTAAGTTCTGATTCTGCGAGCTCAGAGCCGATGTGAGTGGCCGTCGGAGCGGCTGTTTCATCAGCGTCTGGGTCAACGAAACCTGTAATGAGGTCAGTAAGGCGAAGCTCTTCCGCTTGGACCTTATCAAATTGCTCAAGGATGTACGGAATTGTGCCTGGATACTCAGCCACGGCGTTTTGAACTTGGTTAATACCATCTTCAATACGCTTCGCGATGTCGATCTCGCCTTCGCGAGTAAGCAGTTCTACAGTACCCATTTCACGCATGTACATACGAACTGGGTCTGTGGTGCGGCCGATTTCGTTTTCTACACTAGAAAGCGCGGCTGCCGCAGCTTCTGCTGCATCTTCATCGGTGATGGTTTCATCATCATTCAGTGCAAGGTCGTCAGCGTCAGGTGCTGTCTCAACAACACGGATACCCATGTCATTGATCATCTGAATGATATCTTCTACCTGCTCTGAATCTACGATTTCTGCTGGTAGGTGGTCGTTTACTTCTGCGTAGGTCAGATAGCCTTGTTCCTTGCCTTTAAGGACAAGTAGTTTTAGCTGTGACTGCGGATTTTGATCCATAGACGGTATCCAACTTAGTATCTGGTGAAGGAATTAGTATGCGAGTTGCAAACCACACATAATAACAAATTAATTGATTGCTGACTATTCGAACAGGGTTACGCTTTTAAATCTAGCATTAGCGCTAGCAGCTCCCTTCTTTCTTCGGTTGATAAACCGACACTTCTTTCTTTGGCCTGCAGGTTTTCAATTTGTTTTTCAACGCACTGGGCAAGTATTTTGTCCAATGAATCTAAGAATATATCTTGTTCGTTGTCGTCTTCTACGGGGATTTCCCACCCTGCGAGACGTGAAAGTAAAGCCTCATGGCTAGAGTTTCGCCAGTGTTCAATTAACTGACCCGTAGTAACATTGGGGTGCATGTGACAATATTCAAGCACCTCAACAAATAAACTTAGTCCTGGTACTGTTAACTCTCTCACAGATGAGAGGTCCGGTACCATTTGAGCATAGCTCGGATTTTGAATAAGCAAAGCGATTACCTCGCGCATCGGAGTTCGCTTAATCTCTTTGTGCGGTTGAGGTCGAGTTTCTGCGCTTTTCTTACGAGTCTGACGCAGGCGATTGTCAAACCCCGTGCGTTCATCTAGTAGTTTCTCAAGTAACTCTTGGAAGTAAGGATCAGGAATTTTGTTGATCAGTGCGCTGGCATGAGCGCGTAGGGCCGATTTACCCTCATTACTTCCCAAGTTCAGTTGATGAATTTCTATTAAGTTGTCAAACAGGTAGCTTGAGAGTGGCGTTGCTTTTTCTATCTGCTCTTCAAACGCTGCTTTGCCGTATTTTCTGACATAGCTGTCTGGGTCTTCGCCATCCGGTAAGAACAGGAATTTAAGCGTGTTACCTGTTTTTAGATATTGGAGAGCGTTTTCCAATGCTCGCCATGCCGCTTCTTTACCTGCTCGGTCGCCGTCGTAGCAGCAGACAACGGTATTGGTTTGGCGAAACAGCAGTTGAATGTGATCACCCGTGGTGGATGTACCCAGAGAAGCGACGGAGTAGTCAACACCATACTGAGCCAGTGCCACCACATCCATATAGCCTTCCACCACCAAGATTTTTGCTGGCTCTCGATACGCTTGCATGACTTCATACAAACCGTAAAGCTCTTTGCCTTTATGGAAGATAGGAGTTTCTGGGGAGTTTAGATACTTTGGTGTGCCATCGCCAATGACTCGTCCGCCAAAGCCAATGACCCGGCCGCGTCGATCTCTGATGGGAAACATTACTCGGCCGCGAAAACGGTCGTAGCGGTTACCTTTATCATTTTCGATCAACATGCCGCCAGAGACGAGCATCTCTTGTGTCTGTTGTTGCTGTCCGAAATTCTTCCGCACCAGATCCCATTCATCCGCAACGTAGCCGATGCCAAACTTCTGGACGATTTCACCGGAAAGCCCGCGCTCTTTTAAGTATTCGATAGCGACCTTACTAGAAGATTGCTTTAGTTGATCACGGTAGAACTGAGCAATGCTGCCCATTAAATCATAAAGACTGCGCTTCTGTGCACTGCTTGCTTGAGGTTGGTTGGATTGAAATCCGCCACCTTGTCGCTGCTCTCGAGGCACATCCAAACCAAGAAAGGAGGCAAGTTCTTCAATCGCTTCAACAAACTCTAGTCGTTCATATTCCATCAAAAAGTCGATGGCATTTCCGTGAGCGCCACAACCAAAGCAATGGTAAAACTGCTTCTCTTGGCTGACAGAGAAAGAGGGGGTTTTTTCGTTGTGGAATGGACAGCAGGCGCTGTAGTTTTTGCCTTTTTTCTTAAGTTTTACTCGTGCATCAATGATGTCGACGATATCAAGTCGAGCAAGAAGATCATCTATAAAACTACGAGGGATGTGTCCTGCCATAAAACCTTAGAAAAACGCACTAACTTAAATTAACGAAAGAGTAGATACAAACAAGCCGCGCATTCCAGAGGATAGCACGGCTTGCTGCAATTTTGGTTGGGCTATTAAGCAAGTTTAGCGCGAACTAAACCACTTACTTTACCCATATCTGCGCGCCCTTGAATTTGCGGCTTAAGCACGCCCATTACTTTACCCATGTCTTGCATGCCCGCAGCACCGGATTCAGCAATTGCACTTTCAACCAGTGCAGCGACTTCTTCTTCAGTGAGTGGTTGAGGCATGAAATCCTCAAGTACAGCAATTTCAGCTTGCTCCGCGTCAGCCAGATCTTGACGACCCGCTGATTCGAATTGAGCGACAGAATCGCGACGTTGTTTAACCATTTTAGTCAGAACAGCAAGAATGTCGTCGTCGCCCAGAGTAATCTGTTCATCGACTTCACGTTGCTTAATGGCTGACAATGCTAAACGAATAGTGCCAAGGCGCAGTTTGTCCTTGGCTTTCATCGCTAATTTTTGCTCTTCTTTGAGCGTATCAATAAGAGCCATAACTATAATCCTTTAGGACTTAGTTATTAGTACAGGCGAACGCGACGAGCGTTTTCGCGAGCTAGCTTCTTAGCGTGACGCTTTTGAGCTGCTGCTTTAGCGCGTTTGCGAACTGTAGTTGGTTTTTCGTAGTGCTCACGACGACGCACTTCAGAAAGGATACCTGCTTTTTCGCAAGAGCGTTTGAAACGACGTAGAGCAACGTCGAACGGTTCGTTTTCACGTACTTTAACTACTGGCATATGCCTTTCACCTCAGGGGTTAATTCGTTAATGCTGACTTCACAGTACCTAGCTCATTCGCTGGGTCTACAATCAGCTTGATCAAAAATGGTGCGGAATTTTAATCCGATCACACTAGCTTTGTAAAGCGTTTTGTTGGGTACAGTTTGCACAAAATTTGTTTGCGAAGCAAAGGCGCGGTAATATTGCGCCAATTTTGAATTATAGATAAACACATCCTAGGTAAAGCATGCGCATTATTGGTATCGAAACCTCTTGTGATGAAACGGGCATTGCAATTTATGATGATGAGAAAGGACTGCTTTCTCATCAACTATATAGCCAAGTAAAACTGCACGCTGATTACGGCGGTGTGGTACCGGAACTGGCTTCTCGTGACCACGTAAAAAAAACCATCCCACTGATTAAAGCGGCGATGAAAGAAGCGAACCTAACGCCTAAAGATATTGATGGCATCGCTTATACTGCAGGCCCTGGATTGGTTGGTGCGCTGTTAGTTGGCGCAACCATAGGTCGCAGTATTGCGTATGCATGGGGCGTACCTGCTGTCCCTGTTCACCATATGGAAGGTCACCTTCTGGCTCCAATGCTTGAAGACAATCCACCACCGTTCCCATTTGTTGCGGTATTGGTTTCAGGTGGTCACTCAATGATGGTTGAAGTGAAAGGAATCGGGGAATACAAGATTCTTGGTGAGTCGATTGATGATGCCGCGGGTGAAGCCTTTGATAAAACGGCTAAACTCATGGGGCTTGATTATCCGGGCGGTCCGTTACTGTCTAAGCTTGCTGAGAAAGGAACGCCGGGGCGCTTCAAATTCCCTCGCCCTATGACAGACCGACCAGGTTTGGACATGAGCTTTTCAGGGCTTAAGACATTTACCGCGAACACCATCGCTGCAAATGGTGATGATGAGCAAACTCGTGCTGATATCGCTTTGGCGTTCGAGGAAGCGGTGTGTGCAACACTGACTATCAAGTGTAAACGTGCGCTGGAGCAAACGGGGTTCAAGCGTATTGTGATTGCTGGTGGTGTCAGTGCCAACCGTCGCTTACGTGCTGATCTTGAACAACTGGCGAAAAAGATTGGTGGCGAAGTGTATTATCCACGCACCGAATTCTGTACTGACAATGGTGCCATGATTGCTTATGCAGGTATGCAGCGCTTGAAAAATGGTGAGGTCGCGGATCTCTCTGTTCAGGCGAAACCTCGTTGGCCAATTGATCAGTTGGATCCTATCCAATAGAGATAAACGAATCGGTAATGAAAGGTCGCTCTTAACGCGGCCTTTTGTTTAGTCAGTAATAAAGAGTTCCGAGCTGTCATGACGAGTAATAATGGTAAGCTCTCGTTTTATAAAAATAATCAATGGATAGAACCATGAAGAAGTTTGTTATTGATGGCCGCGAGATGGCCTACCAAGATGTGGGCGCTGGCCCGGTTGTCGTATTCGGTCACAGCTACCTTTGGGATAGTGCCATGTGGGCTCCGCAAGTGGCGGCCTTGAGCCAACATTACCGCTGCATTGTGCCTGAACTATGGGCGCATGGGGCCTCTCAACCCGCGCCACTGCAAACACGTACACTTACCGATTATGCGCAACAAATCGTTGCGTTGATGGATCATTTAGAGGTCGAGCAGTTCTCCGTTGTTGGGTTGTCGGTCGGAGGAATGTGGGGGTGTGAATTGGTCTCTTTGGTACCATCTCGAGTTAAGTCTTTGGTGCTAATGGATACCTTTGTTGGCTTAGAGCCAGAAGTGACCCACGCTAAATACTTTTCTATGCTTGACACTATTACTGCAGCGCAAATGGTCCCTGAGCCGATGGTTGATGCGATTACACCACTCTTCTTTGCTAACAATGCTGCGCAAGAGTCGCCACAACTGGTCAGTGACTTTCGAGAAAAATTGGCAAATCTTAAGGGCGAGCAAGCGGTTGAAGTCGCTCGTGTGGGGCGCATGGTCTTTGGTCGCCGAGATCAAATTGAAGAGATTGAGAAGTTTGCCTTGCCTGTTCTTATCGCTGTTGGGCAAGAAGATATCCCTCGTCCAGTTTTAGAGTCGTATTTGATGCACGACACCATCTCAGGATCGCAGTTGATTCAGATCCCAAAAGCCGGGCATATTTCTAACTTGGAGCAAGCTGAATTTGTGACGGGTATGTTGAGTGACTTTCTAGCTAAGCACGTGTAAGCAACAATATATGATCGAAATAAGGCCTCATTACGAGGCCTTATTTAGTTTGTTTTTCTTATCACCAATTTTAGGTTCTTCACCCATAAATAGACGTTTAATATTTTGATGGTGGCGAAAAACAATCAAGCAACACAACATGGCTACAGGTAAGGTGTATTGAGGTTTCACCAGCCAAGTATAGAGCGGCGCTAACAATACAGTGACCAATGCGGCTAGAGATGAATAGCGAAACGTGAAGGCAACGACTAACCATGTGGCCACTACCATAGCGGTAAAGTCGAGCCCGATCGGTGCAATGGCGCCCAGTGCCGTTGCCACGCCTTTCCCCCCTTTGAAGTGGAAAAAGATGGGGTACATGTGCCCAAGGCAAGCCGCAATCGCAATCACACCTAAGATAACGGGTTCAATACCTAAAAAGAACGCGCCCCAAACAGGGATGGTGCCTTTTAGCATATCGCACAGAAGTACCGCGACCGCGGCCTTTTTTCCGCCAATACGCAGCACATTGGTTGCGCCGGGATTGTGAGAACCCATTTTTCTTGGGTCTGGTAGGCGCAACATTCTACAAATCAACACTGCACTCGAAATCGAACCTAACAGGTAGGCAACGATAATCATAATGAGTGCTAATGGGGTCATATAAAGTTAACTCGTCTTTGGAGATGTTTGTCAGGCAACTAATTGATATTATATCGAGCTTGCCAACCTCAACAATAATGCTTTGAGCAGGCGAATAGTACGACTTTTTGTTAATTTTGGGTATCCGACCTCTAAAGGAAGTAATGCATGGATAAAGTATTTATCGAACAACTTGAAGTAATCACCACTATAGGTGTGTACGACTGGGAACAACAAATAAAGCAAAAACTCGTGCTTGATATTGAAATGGCCCACGATAATCGTCCTGCTGGTAAGAGTGATGACGTTGTTGATGCATTGGATTATGCGCAAGTGAGTGGTGCGGTACTTACCCACATTGAACGTGGTCGATTTTTACTGGTCGAGCGGGTCGCCGAAGAAGTTGCTGAGCTTATCATGCAACGTTTTAACGTACCTTGGGTCAAGATCCGTCTAACTAAGCCCGGAGCAGTTGCTCAAGCAAAAGGTGTCGGTGTTGTGATTGAAAGAGGTCATGCATGATTACTGCTTATATTGGCATCGGGTCCAATATAGATAGGCGGAAACACATTCAAGTGGCTGTTCAAGAGCTGTCTCAATTAGGTCGAGATATTCGTCTTTCGACCATATTCGAGTGTGAAGCTGTCGGATTTGACAGCAATAGTTTCTATAACCTTGTCGTAGAAATGAAAACGTCACTAGAATTAGCGGATTTTGCGCGACAACTACGAGCAATTGAGCTCAAATGGGGGCGCTCTGCTAATGCAGGCAAACTCGAGCCTAGAACGATAGACCTAGATATTATTCTATTCGGTGAGGAAGTTTCTCAGGCTCAACCAGAGTTGCCTCGTAGCGACATTTTTAAGTACGCGTTCGTTTTACAACCCATGTTGGAACTTTGTCCGTACTTGATCGTCCCCAGCGATGGCAGAAGCATTGAGCAGATTTGGCAGCAGTCTCGTTTTGAGACTGAATTGGTGCCAGTTCCTGTTTGGTTCAATCAATAATGTAATGAGATTCTAATGAGTTATTTTGAAGCCTTTGTTTTGGCGTTAATTCAAGGCCTGACTGAGTTTTTACCGATCTCCAGTTCAGCCCACCTTATCTTGCCTTCGGCCATCTTAGGGTGGGAAGACCAAGGTTTAGCTTTCGATGTTGCTGTGCATGTCGGGACGCTAGCGGCGGTTGTGATCTATTTTAGAAAAGAAGTCGTTTCTTTGTTGAACGCGTTCTTTGCCTCTATATTCAAAGCGGATCGCAGCAAAGAGGCTAAGCTTGCTTGGATGATTGTTATTGCCACCATACCCGCTTGCGTATTTGGCTTGGTACTTAAAGATTTTATCGAGCTCTATTTACGTAGTGCTTGGGTCATTGCTATCACGACGATCGTTTTTGGTTTGCTACTCTGGTACGTGGATAAAACAGCTAAGCTAGCGGAAGATGAGTATCAGGCAGGGTGGAAGAAAGCACTGTTTATCGGTTTGGCTCAAGCGATGGCTCTGATCCCAGGTACTTCTCGCTCAGGTGCAACCATCACGGCTGCATTATATCTTGGCTTCACTCGTGAGGCAGCTGCGCGTTTCTCATTCTTAATGTCGATTCCGATTATTTCTTTGGCGGGCAGCTACTTGGGCCTTAAGCTGGTCACCAGTGGTGAGCCTATCCATTACGGCTTCTTGATGACGGGCATTATTACGTCATTCATCAGTGCCTATTTGTGTATTCATTTCTTCTTGAAGTTAATTTCTCGTATGGGTATGACACCTTTCGTGATTTATCGGCTTATCCTTGGGGTCGGTTTGTTGGGCTTCTTGCTAATGAACTGATTTCTTTCTACCCGTATATCTGTGAAGCCACATTGCCCAATCTCGCGCTGTCAGCGACATTGTGGTATATATGTGGCTTTTCTTTTTCCCTCTTCTTTGAATCAAACGTATGCGAATTTTTGCTTTGACTCTAATGATCGTTTTAGGCTGGCTGCAGTTTGAATTGTGGTTTGGTAAAAACGGGATCTCTGACTTTCAATTGGTGGATGCTGACATAGAAGTACAGCACGAAGCGAACAGTAACCTGCAAGCGCGCAATAATGAAATGTTTGCTGAGATTGATGATTTACGCCAAGGGTTAGATGCGATCGAAGAACGAGCCCGCCATGAACTAGGGATGGTCAAAGAGGGTGAAACATTTTACCGAATTATTGGTGAGGAAGAGTAAATGTCTGAACTCGTGATGGGCTCAGTGATCGCCATTGTTCCAGCGGCTGGCGTTGGCAGTCGAATGCAGGCAGATAGACCCAAGCAATACCTAACCATTGAAGACAAAACTGTATTAGAGCACACCGTTGAAAAGCTGTTAGCTCACCCCTTGATTAAGTCGGTAATTGTAGCCGTCAGCGAACAAGACCCATACTACTCAACATTGTCGATCAGTCAGCGCCAGGACGTCATTCGAGTTTCTGGTGGAAAAGAGCGCGCCGATTCGGTGTTATCTGGATTAGACTATGTTGTCAAAAACCAGCTTGCGGGTTGGGTAATGGTGCATGATGCAGCGAGACCATGCGTAAGCTTGCAAGATATTGATAGTCTTGTAGCAACGGCAAGCCAGCACTCATGTGGCGCGATCTTAGCCTCACCAGTTAGAGATACTATGAAGCGCGCAAATGCGCTGCAAGATATTGAACATACCGTAGAACGGGAAGCTTTGTGGCATGCACTTACTCCACAAATGTTTAAAACTGAGCCGTTGAGCCAAGCTTTATCACGCGCACTGGAACAAGGTGTCGCGATTACCGATGAAGCCTCAGCACTGGAGTGGATGGGGGAATCTCCAGCTTTGGTGCAAGGCAGTGCGACAAATATAAAAATTACACAACCTGAAGACCTCGCACTGGCTGAGTTTTATCTCACAAGAAATGAAGGATAACTTATGATTCGAATAGGTCACGGTTTTGACGTTCACAAATTTGGTGGCGAAGGCCCTGTGATTATTGGTGGCGTGGCAATCCCTTATGAACAAGGCCTTATTGCGCACTCTGACGGTGATGTTGCGCTGCACGCTCTGTGTGATGCTTTGCTCGGTGCGATTGCCGCTGGTGACATTGGCCGTCACTTCCCTGATACCGATGACGAGTGGAAGGGCGCAGATAGCCGCGATCTTTTGCGTGATGTCTATCGTCGCGTTAAAGAGCAAGGGTATGTGTTGGGGAATGCCGATGTGACAATCATGGCGCAAGCTCCGAAAATGGCTCCGCACATTGAAGCGATGTGCGCTGCGATTGCCCACGATCTCGAAACAGAGCTATTTAACGTAAACGTGAAAGCCACTACGACGGAACGTCTCGGTTTTACAGGCCGAAAAGAAGGCATTGCTGCTGAAGCGGTTGTGCTACTAACAAAAAAATAATCACGTGATACGTGGTCTGCTATTCCTATATTAGGGCCACGTATAATGGAACATTCTATGTCCGACATTTTATCTTCTTTGGCTTACCTAAATGGTAAGCCAACTGCCACTGGCAAAATTAAAGCTCAACCTGAGCACTTTCAGGTGAAAGAAATTCTCGGTTACGAGTTCGCGGGCAGTGGTGAACATCTACTGGTCCACATTCGCAAAACGGGTGAAAACACTAGCTTTGTGGCTAATGAGTTAGCTAAAGCTTGTGGGGTGAAATCGAAAGATGTCAGCTGGGCTGGCCTCAAGGACCGCCATGCGGTGACTGAGCAGTGGTTAAGTGTTCACTTACCAAAGGGCTATACGCCAGATTTTTCGGCATTTTTAGCTCAATACCCAAGCATTGAGATTCTTGCTACGACGCGTCATAACAAAAAGCTGCGCCCTGGAGAGTTAGCGGGTAACCACTTTACCGTTACTTTATCGGAAGTGAGTGATGTGGAAGACGTACTTCAACGTTTAAGCGTGATTTCCCAAATGGGTGTACCAAACTATTTTGGCAGCCAGCGTTTTGGCAACCAAGGTAATAACTTGGAAGAAGCCAGACGTTGGGGCAAAGAGAATGTTCGTACTCGGAACCAAAATAAACGCAGCATGATGCTATCTGCCGCACGTTCTTGGATTTTTAACAGTATTGTTTCGGCTCGAATTGAAAAAGGGCTTTTTAATCAAACGATTGAGGGTGATTTGCTGCAAACGGAATCGGGGCTACAACTGGTTTCTAGCGCCTCTTTAGAGCAGAGTCAGTGTCTGATAACCAATACTGAAGCGCAAATTACAGCGGCTATGGCCGGAGATAATGCTTTACCAACTCAACAGCAAGCATTGGATCTGGAGCAGCCATATTTGGATGCTGAACCTGATTTAATGGCGTTGATTCGAGGAAATCGTATGCGCCATGAACGTCGCCCGATAGCTTTGAAAGCACAAGACCTGACTTGGTCAGTGGATGGAGAGGATGTGACCTTAAGCTTTTCGCTAGATTCTGGTTGTTTTGCTACAGCGATTGTTCGTGAATTGATTGAAGAAATTGACGTTGAGCGAGTGTACTAATGGCAGAGAAAACGCTAAAAATCTTACTTAGTAACGATGATGGCGTCCATGCGCAAGGGATTCATGCATTGGCTGACAGTCTGCGCGATATTGCAGAGGTTACCATAGTGGCTCCAGATCGAAATCGCTCAGGGGCTTCAAATTCATTGACTTTAGAGCAGCCACTTAGAGTCACCGAAATTGCACCTAAAACTTATTCGGTGCAAGGTACTCCAACCGACTGTGTTCACTTTGCGCTTAATGAATTAATGAAAGATGATCTCCCGGATCTTGTGCTTTCGGGTATTAACCACGGAGCAAATCTTGGTGATGATGTGCTTTATTCAGGCACCGTTGCTGCTGCAATGGAAGGGCATTTCTTAGGTGTTCAAGCCGTTGCATTTTCCTTGGTGGGTAAACAACATTTTGCCACTGCGGGGAAAATTGCCCGTCAAATTGTAGAGCAACACCTTAATAAACCTATTCCTACCAATAGGTTGCTCAACATTAACGTACCTGATATGGATTTTGACGAGCTGAAAGGTATTGCCGTGACCCGCTTGGGTGCTCGTCATCACGCAGAAGCAATGATAAAGCAGCAAGATCCTAGAGGGCATGATATATATTGGCTTGGCCCTCCTGGTAAAGAGCAAGATGCCGGGGAGGGAACGGACTTTTACGCTGTGGATCAAGGCTATGTTTCTGTGACACCTTTACAGGTTGATCTGACAGCGCATGAGTCTCTAAGAAGTATGGATAACTGGTTGAAGGATCAATAAGGATGACAAAACCACAGGCAGACAGACTGGTCGACTTTCTTGTGGCAAACGGTATTCAAAACTCCCATGTGTTACAGGCGATCCGTCAATTACCGCGTGAGCAGTTTGTTTCTCAAGCGATGATGCATCAAGCGTATGACAATAATGCGTTACCTATTGGCCAAGGTCAGACAATATCTCAGCCCTATATCGTGGCAAAAATGACAGAGGTGTTGGAACTTAGTCGCGATAGCAAAGTCTTAGAGGTTGGCACTGGCTCTGGTTACCAAACCGCGGTACTTGCTCAGTTAGTTGAGCATGTCTTCTCCATTGAGAGAATTAAAGCTTTGCAGTGGGAAGCAAAACGTCGCCTAAAGCAGTTAGATATTTATAACGTCTCGACCAAGCATGGTGACGGTTGGCAAGGGTGGGCAGCGAAAGCCCCGTTTGATGCGATCATCGTCACCGCAGCAGCAGAATCTGTCCCTCCGGCATTACTCTCTCAGCTATCAGAGGGCGGCGTGATGGTGATACCAGTGGGAACCCAAGAGCAGCAGCTACTTAAAATTACTCGCCAAGGGGAAAGCTATCTGTCAGAAGTTATTGAAGTTGTGCGTTTTGTGCCGCTAGTAGCAGGTGACCTCGCTTAATCATGTTGTTTAAATCTCGTTCAATCTTAATGATGGGCCTTTGCGGTGCACTGGTAGGGTGCGCTGCGCACTCCCCTGCGCCTGTTTCAGGGTTGAAGAAAGATTATAGCTCTGTATCTCGGGGCAGTTATCGTGGTAGCTATTACGAAGTGAAAAAGGGCGACACCCTCTACTTTATAGCCTATGTCACAGATAAAGATGTAAAAGAAATTATTCGTTACAACGATTTGACAGCGCCTTACACTATCTATCCGGGACAAAAGCTCAGATTATGGAAGCCTGCATATAACCCGCCAGCGTACGGTGGCACAGGGGCTGGAGCTCCAGTGGTTGCGGTCGCAGCTAAGCCAACGACACCTCCTGTCGTAACACCAGCCAAACCATCAGCGAACTCGAGTAAAAACTCAAATCAAAAGGTTACGTCCTCTAGTAGTCAGAATACGCAAAAAGTAGCGCAAAAACAGCCGCCAAAGAAGGTTGAACAATCTAAACCAAAGGAGTATGTTAAACCTACTGGTAAACAAAATGTTAACAAGGTTGTTAGTAATGAGCAGCCGAAAAACAATAAAGTTTCCAAGTGGTTATGGCCAACTAAAGGGAGAGTGATTAAAAACTTTTCTGCTGGGGACCAAGGGAATAAAGGCATCGACATTGCAGGACAGCGAGGTCAGCCTATCGTCTCTACAGCAGGTGGCACCGTCGTTTATTCAGGCAATGCGTTACGAGGTTACGGCAATCTTGTGATTGTAAAACATAACGATAACTACTTAAGCGCATATGCACATAATGACCGGTTGCTAGTACACGAAGGACAGAGTGTAAAAGCAGGCCAAAAAATTGCAACAATGGGCAGCTCTGGAGCCAACAGTGTTCGTTTGCACTTTGAAATTCGCTATCAAGGTAAGTCGGTGAATCCAAAACGCTACTTACCGTAATAATTTACTGACTAGGTAAAATAGCGACATTAGACGTAGTAATGTCTTGCTAGCTCGCCAGGGGGAGGCGCTATGAGTATCAGCAATGCAGCAACGAAAGTCGAAGAATTCGAGATTGGGCAAGAAAACGCAAACACGTTTGCGACAAATCAAGAATCCTCATCCATAAAACCTACAGTAGCTGAAGAAGTCAAAGAGAAGGAAGATTTTGACGCTTCTGCCAAAAGCCTAGATGCCACTCAACTTTATCTTGGGGAAATCGGCTTTTCACCACTATTAACTGCAGAGGAAGAAGTCCTTTACGCGCGCCGAGCATTAAGAGGCGATGAAGCGGCCCGTAAGCGTATGATTGAAAGTAATTTGCGCTTGGTAGTAAAAATCTCGCGCCGTTATAGCAATCGTGGCCTAGCTCTACTTGATTTGATCGAAGAAGGTAACCTAGGGCTTATTCGTGCCGTAGAAAAGTTCGACCCTGAACGCGGCTTCCGCTTTTCAACTTACGCAACTTGGTGGATCCGCCAAACGATCGAGCGTGCACTGATGAACCAGACACGTACGATTCGATTACCTATCCACGTAGTCAAAGAGCTCAATATCTACCTGCGTACCGCTCGAGAGCTGTCACAGAAACTGGACCATGAACCGACTGCGGAAGAGATCGCGACAAAACTCGATAAGCCAGTTGACGATGTGAGCAAGATGCTGCGTCTGAATGAACGCATCAGCTCTGTTGATACTCCGATCGGTGGTGATGGGGAAAAAGCATTACTCGACATCATTCCTGATGTGAACAACTCTGACCCAGAAGTCTCGACCCAAGATGACGATATCAAGAATTCTTTGATTCATTGGCTAGATGAGCTCAATCCAAAGCAGAAAGAAGTGCTAGCACGCCGTTTTGGCCTGCTTGGTTACGAGCCATCGACATTGGAAGAAGTTGGGCGTGAAATCAACTTGACTCGTGAACGCGTTCGTCAAATTCAAGTAGAAGGTTTACGCCGATTAAGAGAGATCCTCATCAAACAAGGTTTGAGCATGGAGAATCTGTTCAGCGTTAACGAAGAGTAATAAGTCTGGCATAACAAATGAAAAGCCTTGGCGTTTGCCAAGGCTTTTTTGATGTACTAAGAGGGGTTATTTCGACAGTTTAGGAAAAACTCGTACAGACTTAATTCGATTTTCTTCCAGTTCAACTATCTCCATCGGATGTCCAGACACTTGCACACTCAAGTGGCTTTCTGGAATGTCTTCAAGATGCTCCAAGATCAAACCGTTCAAAGTGCGAGGGCCATCTGTCGGTAGCTTCCATTTTAAACCTTTGTTGATATCGCGGATATTGGCGCTACCGTCAATAAGGAAACTGCCGTCCCCTTGTGGGGTGATCTCTTCAGATAAACTTGGCGCAATTGAGGTGGTAAATTCGCCAACAATTTCTTCGAGTATATCTTCCAGAGTAATCAACCCAATGATGTCACCATACTCATCAACAATCAGACCAATGCGCTGTTTGTTTCGTTGGAACTTGAGCAGTTGAACATTGAGAGGTGTACTTTCTGGGATGAAGTAGACTTCATCCGCAGCTCTAAGTAGAGTCTCTTTCGTGAATTCGTTTTTCTCTAACATCAAGCGGTAAGATTCACGCAGGCGCAACATGCCAACCACTTCATCGATTTGATCACGATAAAGCACCACTCGACCATGAGGAGAGTGGGTTAACTGTCTGACGATAGACTTCCAGTCATCATTGATGTCGATGCCGGTAATTTCATTACGCGGTACCATGATGTCGTTTACCGTGACATGCTCTAAATCTAAGATTGAAATCAGCATATCTTGGTGACGGCGAGGAATTAGGCTGCCCGCTTCGTTTACCACGGTACGCAGTTCCTCTGAACTTAGGTGATCTTCTCCGCCGTGATCTGCTTTGATGCCAAGCAAACGAATAAACCCATTGGTAATAAAGTTAACAAACATTACCAGTGGTGAGAGCAACTTCATCAAAACGGTAAGAACGATACTGCTGGCGTAAGAGACTCGTTCAGGGTAGAGCGCAGCTAAAGTCTTAGGAGTTACTTCAGCAAAGACCAGAACGACTAGTGTTAATGCACCTGTCGCGATAGCGACCCCTAAGTCACCGTACAAACGCATACCTAAAATAGTGGCAATAGCAGAAGCTAATATGTTGACTAGGTTGTTACCAATTAAGATCAAACCAATCAAACGGTCTGGACGATCGAGCAGTTTTTCAACGCGCTTTGCACCTTTATGACCCGTGTTGGCGAGGTGTTTAAGGCGATAGCGGTTCAAAGCCATCATCCCTGTCTCTGAACCTGAAAAATATCCTGAAATTACGATAAGACACGCGAGTAGCGCAAATAAGATACCCGTTGATATGTCGTCCAAAGCTTATCTTTTCCTTGTGATGTTTGGTTAATTTATGACCTAATTATTTCAGTAAGTCAATGTCGGTTAAGGCCTGGCGTATTGTAAAACAAAGGTGCACTTGATGCACCTTGGAGGTGTGATTAACTAAGGATGATTTCCCGTACAAAGCGGCTACCAAAATAGGCAAGGGTTAACAGAGTTGCCCCTGCCACTGCAAACCAAGTAATTTTTCTTCCTCGCCAGCCTTTTTGGTAGTGTCCCCACAACAGGGTGGTGTATATCAGCCAAGCGATAAATGACAAAACCCCTTTGTGCGCTTTTCCTTGAGCGAACATATCTTGAACAAAGACAAAGCCTGTGATGAGGGTACCGGTTAGTAGGGCTGTCCCCAGCAAAATAATATTAAATAGTTGTCTTTCCACCATTAACAGCGGCGGTAAGTTGGGGTTAATCGCCAATGCCTTTTTGGCTTTAAGTTTGTGGTCAAGCCACGCAAGCTGCAGAGCGTAAAGCGCACCAATGGTTAAGGTGGAATAAGAGAATAATGCTAATGAAATGTGGATTAGCAATTTAGGGTCTTGCTCAAGGTGGGTAATAAAGGTACTTGGCAAAAAGGCGGCGGCGCTTAGGTTAATGGCTGAAAAACTATAAACTACCGGGAGTAAGAACCACAGTCGCGTTTTGAGCATGGCGACGCTCAATACGAGTGAGATTATAAAGCTTATTAATGAGGCAACATTGAGAATACTGAGGTTTTGTCCTGAAGCTTCAATGATCAAATCACTTAACAACCAGGCATGAAAAGCCAGCGCCAAGAAAGCACTGATTAATACAGTTTTAGCACGGATACCAGTCTGGTTGACAAGCCCCGGTATGATTGTCGCTATTGCTAAAAAGTAGAGTATTGCAGCAACAACGGCGATTAAGTTGTCCATGGTTCTCTAGAAGCTGGTGGATTTTTAACAAATTATACCCTGCATCAACGACTTGAGCTATGACTTATGTCCCTCATTTACGTGACATGAGATACCAAAAGTTGTTAAGGCAGTGTCCAGTCTGGGTTGGCTAAGGTATAATCACAGTAATTGTCGCTAAATTTAAGGGTGAATCATCGTTCGATTTCACCTAACTAAGAGACTTAAGATGTTTGAAAATTTAACGGATCGATTGTCCAAGACGCTGAAGAACATCAGCGGTAAAGGTCGCCTGACTGAAGACAATATTAAAGACACGCTGCGTGAAGTACGTATGGCGCTTCTTGAGGCGGACGTCGCTCTGCCTGTTGTTCGCGATTTCATTAAACGTGTAAAAGAAGCCGCAGTTGGTGTTGAAGTATCGAAATCTTTGACTCCAGGTCAAGAGTTCATCAAGATAGTTCAGACTGAACTTGAAGCCGTGATGGGTGAGTCAAACGAAGCACTTAACTTAGCTGCTCAGCCGCCTGCGGTTATCTTAATGGCCGGTCTACAAGGTGCGGGTAAAACCACCTCGGTAGGTAAGCTATCTAAGCTATTAAAAGAGAGAGAAAAGAAAAAGGTATTGGTTGTCTCTGCCGACGTATATCGTCCAGCCGCAATCAAGCAGCTTGAAACTCTTGCGTCTGATATTGGTGTTGACTTCTTCCCTTCTTCTGCTGATCAGAAGCCAATTGATATTGCTAATGCAGCGATCGATCATGCCAAGAAAAAATTCTACGATGTACTGGTTGTCGATACGGCGGGTCGCCTTGCGATTGATGAGCAGATGATGGGTGAGATTCAAGACCTCCACTCAGCAATCAATCCAGTTGAAACCTTATTCGTCGTTGATGCGATGACAGGTCAAGATGCGGCGAATACGGCAAAAGCGTTTGGCGATGCTCTACCTCTAACAGGTGTTATCCTGACCAAAGTTGATGGTGATGCTCGAGGCGGTGCCGCGCTATCTGTTCGTCATATCACGGGTAAACCAATTAAATTCTTGGGTGTCGGTGAAAAAACCGATGCACTCGAACCTTTCCACCCAGATCGTGTTGCATCTCGAATCCTCGGCATGGGCGATGTGCTGTCTTTAATTGAAGACCTACAACGCAATGTCGATACAGAGAAAGCGGAAAAGCTAGCTAAGAAGTTTAAAGAGAAGAAAGGCTTCGACCTTGAAGACTTCCGCGAGCAGCTTGGCCAGATGCAAAATATGGGTGGCATGATGGGCATGATGGATAAGCTGCCTGGCATGAGCAATTTACCGGATAATGTCAAAGACAAAGTCGATGACAAGATGTTTAAGCAGATGGAAGCCATCATTAACTCGATGACGATGAAAGAGCGTCAGCGTCCGGAACTGATTAAAGGCTCGCGTAAAAAGCGTATAGCGGCGGGTTCTGGCACTCAAGTACAAGACGTGAACCGTTTGCTTAAACAATTCACCCAGATGCAGAAAATGATGAAGAAAATGCAAAAGGGTGGCATGAAAGGCATGATGCGTAACATGCAAGGTATGATGGGGGGTATGGGCGGAATGGGAGGCGGTGGCTTCAATCCGTTTGGGCGCTAATTCACCCCTGCAATAAAAATTTCAAGGTGTTAGCTCGGTCACAAACTTAAGTTTCGTTTTATGTTGGTGAAAAAGTAGCTAAAGACCTTGCATTGCTCCGGAATAAGAGTAAAATTCCGGAGCTTTATTTTGGCACGAGCCCCAAATCATTTAGCGATAAATGGTTTCTGGGGTTAATTTTATTTTTGAGAAAGCAAAGAGGACGACATGGTAACCATTCGTTTGGCACGTCACGGCGCTAAGAAGCGTCCATTTTATCAAATCGTAGTAGCGGACAGCCGCAATGCAGCAACTGGCCGTTTCATCGAGAAAGTTGGTTTCTTCAACCCAACTGCTAAAGGTCAAGAAGAAGGTCTACGTCTAGACCTAGATCGCGTTAACCACTGGGTTGGTCAAGGCGCATCTCTATCTGACCGCGTTGCTAAGCTAGTTAAAGACGCTCAAAAAGCGGCTTAATTCTTAATAAAAGAAGAAATTAGCTTATGTCGATGAAAGGTAAAGAAACAATGAGCGATGACAAGATTGTTGTAGGCAAGTTTGGTGCTACTTATGGCATTCGTGGTTGGCTCAAGGTTTTTTCCTACACAGACAATACTGAAAGCATATTTGATTACGCACCTTGGTTTATTAAGCAAGGTGAGAAGTGGGTTGAGTACAAAGTAGAAAGCTGGAAGCGCCATAACAAAGGTTTGGTGGTAAAGCTGGAAGGTCTTGATGTGCGTGAAGAAGCGCAACTGATGACTAACTTTGAAATCTCTATTGACCCTGCTGTTCTTCCAGAATTGCCATCAGATGAATTCTATTGGCGTGATTTGATTGGAATGCAAGTGGTAACCGATAAAGGTTACGATCTCGGCACTGTCTCTGACATGCTAGAAACGGGCTCCAACGATGTTCTGGTTGTAAAAGCAAATCTGAAAGATGCTTTCGGGCAAAAGGAACGCTTAATCCCGTTCCTTGAAGAGCAAGTGATCAAAACAATTGATCGCACAGCTCAACGGATCGAAGTTGACTGGGATCCTGGATTCTAAACTCCAAAATCACAGAGCGAGATAAACATGTGGGTTGGCATTATTAGCCTGTTTCCTGAAATGTTCCGTTCTGTTACTGATTATGGAGTAACAGGTCAAGCGGTTAAAAAAGGTCTTTTGTCGATTGAGACATGGAATCCTCGTGATTTCACTCATGACAAACATCGAACTGTCGATGATAGACCTTACGGTGGTGGCCCTGGCATGCTTATGATGGTTCAGCCTTTGCGCGATGCTATTCATACTGCCAAGCAAGCATCACCGGGAAAGACGAAAGTCATTTACCTCTCTCCTCAAGGTCGCAAGCTTGACCAGAAAGGGGTTGAAGAACTGGCAACAAATGAGAATTTACTTCTAATTTGTGGCCGTTACGAAGGGGTAGATGAGCGTATCATCCAATCTGAAGTTGACGAAGAATGGTCAATTGGAGATTTTGTGATGACAGGTGGTGAGATTCCCGCCATGACATTGATTGATTCTGTATCTCGGTTTGTACCGGGAGTATTGGGAGATTTCGCGTCAGCAGAAGAGGATTCTTTTGCAAATGGTTTGTTGGATTGCCCACACTATACGCGCCCTGAGTTACTAGACGATAAAGAGGTACCTGCGGTACTCATGTCTGGCAACCATAAGGAAATTCGTCGCTGGCGACTAAAACAGTCGTTAGGCCGAACTTGGCTAAGAAGACCAGAGCTCCTGGAAAACCTAGCTCTGACTGACGAACAGGAACAATTACTTGCTGAGTTCATCAGTGAACAAAATGCAAAGTAACCTAATTTAATTAGTATCAGTTTATTCTAGGAATTTTAAAAATGAGTAACATCATCAAAGCTCTTGAGCAAGAGCAAATGAAATCAGACCTACCTAAATTTGCACCAGGTGACACTGTTGTTGTTCAAGTTAAGGTAAAAGAAGGTGACCGTGAGCGTCTACAGGCTTTCGAAGGCGTTGTAATCGCAATCCGTAACCGTGGTCTACACTCTGCTTTCACTGTACGTAAGATCTCTAACGGTGAAGGTGTTGAGCGTACGTTCCAAACACACTCTCCAATCGTTGATAGCATCGAAGTTAAACGCCGTGGTGCAGTACGTCGTGCCAAGTTGTACTACCTACGTGAGCGTTCTGGTAAGTCTGCTCGTATTAAAGAGAAACTTGCTAAGAAGTAATGCTATAACTAGCGTTCTCATCTTAAACGGAGCCCATGTGGCTCCGTTTTTTTATTCGTTGCTTATCAGTTGCGATTTTCTTATCTACTCTTGCCGTCGGGGTTCATTTACTGGCGTAAACTCCGCTCCTCCGCCTTGATCGAGCAAAAATACCTTCGCCCATATTTCTCAAATACCAGTCAGAAGCAAAATTTCTCGATTGGTATCAGAAACAAAAAAGCCGATGCTTTCACATCAGCTCTTTACGTCAGCTTAAATCACACAGCGTCAATTAATATTGATCTTCCGACCAGCCGTCAGCATCGGACATATCTGGTGCTCCGGGGATACTGTTCTCTTCATCTGCCCATTCACCGAAATCAATCATCTGGCACTGTTTACTACAGAAAGGGCGGAAAGGGCTTTGCTCGCCCCATTGAACGTCCGTACCACATTGTGGGCACGGAACTACAGTAATTTTAGACATGGAGTTATCTCAGTTAGTACAGGTGGCTCTGAATAGAGTATAGGTGTTTCAGGGTTAGCTACACACGGCTAGATTGAACTCTACATTAGCAGTGGAGGCTTGGCCTGACCCGAATTCAATGAACTTAATCGCAAATCGATTTTTATGCCCTGAAATCATAGGGTAAACGCCAAATTGCATTGGTATTTCTAAACGAAGAATATTGGCTTCATCAGCGTCACTTTGGTAGAAACCAGCTTGCGCGGTATGGTTGCGAAAGTGTCCGGTTTCACGCGTGAGTTTGAGCCACAACGTCAATGCATCGGCCAATGGCATTAGAGAATCTAACCATTGGGCTGCGTCAGCTTGTTTTCTGTCGCTAGGTAGGTGCAGCCAGTGGTGAAGTGCTGGCAAATCAAAACAGCATGAACCGCCTGGAAGATTAAAGCGCTGACGAATAGCACTCAAAAATCGGTCTTCCTTTAGGCTTTGACCAAAGCGCTCGGCACTCATGAGTTTACTATGAGCGCCGTCGACTTCACGCAAGATACCTTGCAACATGTCTTGATCGACACCATCGACATTTAGCCAGGCTCGGTAGGTTAAACGTTGCTTCTCTATATCTTTTGCTAACTCACTCTTTAGCTGAATTTGTTCGAAGATTTCCAATAGGTCAAATAGAGAGCGATAAAACACGAGGTGCTGCATATCGTCACTAAATTCCGCTGCTAAACGCAGTTGGCTGAGCAGCGCCTCAACTCTTAAGTAGATGCGCGTCTTTTCGTTTAGTGGATGTTCGAAATAGTGAGTGGTCATCAAAATGCTATCGTGAATGGTTCTGCCTTTATTCTCACAGATTTTCCCTACTCTTTTCTAGAAACTTTTTATGTAATTCTGTGATTTGAGGCAAAAGTTTTTGGTTTTCTGTGTCATTTTTAATCACGTAGTCAGCGATTGCTAATCGTTGCTCGCGAGTCGCCTGTGAAGCCAATATAGAGCGAGCTTGTTCCGGCGCTACTTTGTCTCGAACCATGGTCCTCTCTATCTGCGTGTTTTCACTGACATCGACAACCAAGACTTGATCGGCTAGGTGATGTAAGTCATTTTCAACCATCAAGGGAATGACGAGCAGCGCGTACGCGGAGGTAGTCTTTTCCAGATCGCTTAACATTTTTTGGCGAATCATTGGGTGGAGTAACTGGTTCAGCCACTGTTTCGCACTTGGGTCAGAAAAGATAACGTTTCGTAATTTAGCTCGGTTGAGTTGACCATCGTCGAGCAAGATATCCGCGCCAAACTTTTCAATAATGGCTTTTAGCCCCTCACTCCCGGGGGCGACCACTTCGCGAGCGACGATATCAGCATCAACGATATCAATCGCAAATTGCTGGTGAAAGAGATTCGCGACCGTGGTTTTTCCACTGGCAATACCGCCAGTCAATCCAATGACAAAAGACATACTACAATCCTAAAAAGTGGTTGAGATACCAGTTCCAGATGGAGCCACCCCACATCATACTAATCCAGCCTGCAATCGCTAAGTAAGGGCCAAACGGAAAAGCTTTGTCGATACCTTGTCGCTTAAGGCGCAGTTGGATTAAACCTAACACTAACCCTACCAAAGAGGAAAACAGAATGATCATTGGCAGTTGCTGCCAACCCAACCAGGCACCTAGGGCAGCGAGCAGTTTAAAGTCACCATAGCCCATGCCATCTTTACCGGTAATGAGCTTAAACAGCCAATAGACTGACCATAACGAGAGATAACCAGCTATCGCACCAATAACGGCATTTTGCAAGCTGATGGGGCTTATGCCAACGAGTGCCAGAGTAATACCGGTCCACATCAATGGCAATGTTAGGGAGTCTGGAAGCAGCATAGTATCGAGGTCAATAAACGTCGCTGCAATCAAAGTGAAAGTAAAAAATAGCAGAGCCATAGAATAATAGCTAAAGCCAAGTTGATATGCGATCGCAAAGCTCAGAGCTGCCGTGAGCAATTCTACTAGAGGGTAACGTTTACTGATGGCATGTTGGCATTGGTGGCACTTGCCTTTTAGCATCAGCCAACTCAGAACCGGGATATTGTCTCTTGCTCGTATCGGTGTTTTGCAACTAGGGCAGGTTGAACGTGGCACGCTAAGGTTGAAGGTGCCCGTTGGAGGAGAAATCTTATATTCAGGAAAACTCTCCGCACATTCTGTACGCCACTCTCGCTCCATCATAATGGGGAGGCGATGAATCACCACGTTGAGAAAGCTACCTATGATTAAGCCTAAAAGAGTCGCGAAAGTTGGAAACAACCAAGGGTAGTAATGGAATAGTTCTATCAAAATGTTATGGGCCTAGGAGTGACTAAGGGTATCTATATTATCGTCATCTTATCCTAACACGCTCATTAAGTTAAAGATGGGTAGGTACATGGCGATCACTAATCCGCCAACAACAACCCCTAAAAAAATGATGATCATTGGCTCTAATATTTTGCCAAGGTTGTCGACGGTATTATCAATTTCGAACTCATAAATGGTTGCCACTTTATGCAACATATCATCAAGGCTCCCAGATTCTTCTCCGATCATGACCATCTGCAGCACCATTTCCGGAAAAGAATCACTGTTGCGCATTGCTATATACATTGGCATACCTGCGGCCGTATCACTATAGACTTGATCGATAGCATGCTGGTAGTGAACGCTATTTGCGGTTTTTGCTGAGGTTTTCAGACTCGATAAAATAGGTATACCGGCACTAAAGCTGGTAGCGAGCGTTCGACTAAATTTGGCAATGGCCGCTTTGGAGAAAACATTGCCTAGAATAGGCAATTTTAGGCTTGCTCTGCTGGTTGCTAGCCGAATGCGAAATGAACGCGTTCGCGCCATTTTAACCAGCAGCACTGAGATGATGCAGGCGAGTATGACGAAAGCTCCATAATCTTGTACCCAGTGAGATAAAGCTAAAACTTGCTGGGTAAACCAAGGTAATTCTGCACCAAACCCTTTAAACATCGATTCGAACTCTGGGATAACAACGGTGAGCATAAGGTAGGTTACGGACAACGCAGTGAGCATGACCATGCTCGGATAGATAAGCGCCTTGATAACTTTTGCCCTTAGCTGTTCTGACTTCTCGCGGTAGGTGGCGATACGTTCAAACACTTCTGGAAGGTTACCCGACTGCTCACCAGAGGTAACCAGATCAATATAGAGTGAATCAAAGTGCTGGCTAGCAGTACGCATGGATTTAGACAGCGGGGTGCCCGATTCGACCCCTTTTACAATCTGCGCCAAAATGGATTTCATTTCCGCTTTACGGTGATTGTCAGCAACCAGCTTTAACGCTTGAATAAGTGGGACACCAGTAACTAACATAGTGGCAAGCTGACGAGTCAAAATGGTAATGTCTTTACGCTTAACTCTGTGAGTGGCCCGCTTGATAAAAGATATATTACGCCGTTTAAGCTTTTTGACTTTGATGTGTTGCTCTTTGAGCTTATCCCTCACTTCGATTTTGTTCATTGCCAGTAATTGGCCAGAAACAGACTTACCAATGCTATTGATCCCTTTCCAACGATAGTTTTTGAGCTGGTTTGAGTATGTCTTTTTCACCTTAGGTTCCTATCTATAAATAGAGTACGCGTTGCAGTTCTTGTAGGCTGGTTATGCCTTGTGACAGCTTTTCGATACCGGACTCTTTAAGGGTTTTCATGCCTTCTTTACGGGCTTGAAGTTCAATTTGTTGTACCGTTGCACCTTTAGCGATGGCTTGAGAGAGTAGGGAGCTAAAGGTCATGACTTCATAGATGCCAACTCGACCAGCGTAGCCATTGTTACATTCGTGGCAGCCTTTAGAGTGTGCTTGGTAGATTAGAGCATCAGCGGGAAGTTTGAGTTGTTGACGCAGCTCGTCACTGATTTCATCCCGGACTTTGCAATGTGAGCAGAGGCGTCGTGCTAGGCGTTGCGCGATAATTAAGCTTAACGAGGAGGCGATATTAAACGCTTCAATCCCCATATTGGCTAAGCGGACTACACTTTCAGCGGCTGAGTTGGTATGTAAAGTAGACAACACTAAATGCCCAGTTTGGGCCGCTTTAACGGCAATCTCTGCGGTTTCGAGATCGCGAATCTCGCCGACCATGACAATATCGGGGTCTTGACGAAGAAACGCGCGTAGGGCTTGGGCAAAGCCAAAACCGATTTGAGGCTGGACTTGAACTTGATTGATTCCCGGTAAATTGATCTCAACCGGATCCTCCGCCGTTGCGATATTGACCTCTGGCGTATTGAGCAGCTTAAGGCCAGTGTAGAGGGAAACGGTTTTGCCACTCCCGGTTGGCCCAGTCATTAAGATCATGCCTTGCGGTTTTTTAAGTGCGGTGAGGTAACGGGACTTTTGTTCATCGCTGTACCCTAAGGCATCAATATTGAGGCTAGCAGAGCTACTGTCGAGTAAGCGGAGAACAATTTTTTCGCCCCACAGTGTCGGTAAGCTGGAGACGCGCATATCAATGGCGGTGTCTTGATCCAGCTTGATCTTGATTCGGCCATCTTGGGGCAGGCGCCGCTCGGCAATATCGAGTTTGGCCAAGATTTTGATGCGTGCTGCAAGGCGGCGACTTAAATGGTGAGCGGGCTGCTGAATCTCAATTAAGATGCCATCGCAGCGTAGCCTGACGCGGTACGATTCTTCGTAAGGTTCAAAATGGATATCAGAAGCACCTTTGCGAACCGCATCAAGTAAAATCTGATTGATGTAGCGACTTACAGGAGCATCGTCTTGGCTTAAGTCTTCAATTTGACCGACTTCGTCAGACGAAATATCGACCAGCTTGGCTAGTTCGTCTTGGTTAATGTCGCGGTTGTGGCTGTTTGATGATTGGACTGCGCGTCCGTACAAACGTCGTATGGCCCCTTTTAACTCATTATAATCCGCCAGCACCAGTTCAACACGCAAGCTAGTAGCAAAGCGAAACTCATCTTCCACTTCGAGGTGGCTTGGATCAGCCACTGCGACGGTAAGCTGTTGGTTATCTTTGGCAATCGGTAGGGCGTTAAAGCGGGTGATCAGCTCCCGCAAACCTAGCTGTTGGCATAGCTCTGGGTATTGGTAAGTGTCGAGCTGGACTCGAGGCAGGGAAAACAACCGCTCAAGATGTCGCGTAAGTTGCTGGCTGTCAAAGAGCTCTAACGCCAACAACGCTTCGGAGGCAGGTCGCCTCGAAGCGTTGATCTGTTCGGTAACCGATTGCTCTTGCGCCGAGCTGATTAACTCGGCTTGGCGCAGTATTGCAGGAAGGTTGGTTGTCACTTAGCAACCTTTTAGAGTAACGCCAGTATCATGCGTGCAGCCCCATACTGTTGCAGAACCTCCTGAGATCGAAGATTTTGCATAAGTGATGAACTTTGTATTGAGAGCTGCTGTTGAATTGAAAGTCAGTTTCACTCCACTAGACACTGTAGATAGTGTTCCTAGTGGGTTTACATTAGCATGGGTGCCTATTTGATCAAGGCTTGAAACAGAGCCACTTTCTTGCTCGTAAAGGTCATAGTTGGTGAGGAGTGATTTTAGCGTTGCTAAACCCGAAGCCGCTTCTGTGCGTTTCACATAATCTTTATAAGCAGGAATAGCGATAGCGGATAGTACACCAATGATTGCGACCACAATCATAAGCTCAATTAGGGTAAAACCTTTTGCTCGACGAGCGGTATTGTTTTGCATTGTTCTCTCCGTAATGAAATGCAGTGGATGTGGAGAGAATAAAAGGGATAAGAGTCACGAGATATTCGTCGGCGAGTGGATTCCGAGCAACAGTGAAAAACTTGATGCTCAATTGCAGGCCGAGCGCAAAACTCTACGAGAAGTCGCACAGTTTAACATGCGGCTTACTACTTTTATAAAAAACAGAGACATCTAAGTCTCTGTTTAAAAATGATAAATTTGATTTTTATCGCAAATATTTGCCCGCTTATTTAAAGCGCATCGATAGATCCATGGCTTTTAAGTGCTTGGTCAGAGCGCCTACCGAAATGTAATCGACACCAGTTTCAGCGTATTCGCGCAATGTCTCTAAAGTGACATTGCCAGAGTTTTCTAACGCGGCTCTACCTGCATTGATTTTGACAGCTTCACGCATCATGTCAGTGGTGAAGTTATCCAGCATTATAATATCTGCACCGGCTTCGATGGCTTCTTGCAGCTCAGCTAGGCTTTCCGTTTCAACCTCGACGGGTTTTCCAGGATTAAGTTCTTTAGCCGTTTTGATGGTTTGGCTGATGCCGCCATTGGCGATGATGTGGTTTTCTTTGATTAGGTAAGCGTCGAACACGCCAATACGGTGGTTAAAACCACCACCACAGGCGACGGCGTATTTCAGTGCGCTACGCAGGCCGGGTATGGTTTTGCGCGTATCCAATAAGCGGCAGCCTGTGCCTTCTAGCTTTTCAGCATATTCAGCAGTCACAGTGGCGCAGCCTGAAAGAGTTTGAATGAAGTTCATCGCATTCCGCTCACCCGTAAGAAGCGCACGCGCTGGGCCTGAGAGCGTGCACAACACTTGGTTAGGCTCTACCTTATCGCCATCTTCAACGTTCCATTCAATGTGTACTTCTCCGCCAAGCTGCTTAAACACTTCGTCAGCCCAAGCTTTGCCGCAAAACACACCATGTTCACGAGTGATGATCGTTGCTTCGTTATGCGCATCTGCTGGGATTAGACTTGCGGTAATGTCTGCAGCCGGATCCAGAGTTCCTCCTAGATCTTCCTTGATGGTATCCGCGACAGAGCGGGCGATCTCAAGAGGAAGTTGCTGTTTCAAATATTCGAGACGTTCTTGGCTATTGTGTGTGTTTTTCATCGCAAATCTAATACGCAGTTGGACAAGAGGTGGGCATGATACGCTGACTGAGTGTGAAATTCAGCCATTAATCTCGCATTTCATCGCCAAAGGGATAAAATCAGAGGGTTAGTCATAATAATGAGCCTACTATGATCGATGAGAATGGCTGGTACCAGCAAGCTAGACATGTCCCTTCGCCTTTTTTTGACCAGAGAACCGATAGCTCCGACATTTCCCTTTTGGTTATCCATAACATCAGCTTACCACCTGGGCAGTTTGGTGGTCCGTATATTGAGCAGTTCTTTACTGGGCAATTGGATCCGAACGACCATCCGTTTTTTGAAGTTATCCATAACATGGGAGTGTCAGCCCATTGCTTAATAAGACGTGATGGAGAAGTGATTCAGTTTGTGCCGTTCACTGCTAGGGCTTGGCACGCTGGTGCTTCCAGCTTTGCTGGCCGAGATAGATGCAATGATTACTCAATTGGCATTGAGCTTGAGGGCTGTGACTACGTGGCCTACACGGATGAGCAATACCAAGCTCTGACCGAACTCACTCACCAAATTCAAGCCCGCTACCCGAATATCACGCTACCACGCATTACGGGTCATCAGTATATAGCGCCACTGCGCAAAACCGATCCGGGTTTGGTGTTTGATTGGCAAAGGTATCGAGGCGGCTTGCGCTCGGGAGAACGCTGAGCGCTTTGAGGGCAGGTGCTCGGTAACGTACAAAGCGAGCGTTGTGCTGCTAGAAAATACGCAACCTTAGTGACGCCGCTTTTCATGGGACGAAATCCGTTGTGTGCCTTTCGTCCCGATATGGTGCTCTTAGTGTCTATAAGGTCTCTTGATACTCAAGCAAAATTTGTTCGACCCAAGCGGCAATACGATCATCACTGAGTTCGTACTGAGAATCTTCATCTAACGCCAATCCAACAAATTGGCTGCCATCCTCGGTGAGTGCCTTTGAGGCTTCAAACTGGTAATTTTCGTCATTTGGCCAGTAGCCGAGCATGTGAGCGCCAATCGCTTTAAGTTGGTCATGTAGCATACCCATTGCGTCTAGGTACCACTCGCCATAGCCTTCTTGGTCACCTAAACCGAACAATGCCACGGGTTTACCTTGCAGAGATAATCCACCAACTTGGTCCCAAATCTCGTTCCAGTCTTCTTGGATCTCACCAAAGTCCCATGTTGAGATGCCAACGATAAGAAAGTCATAATCTGCCATCAAAGATAAGGGTGACTCTTTCACATTGTGAATGTCGACTAAATCTTCACCAATAATGGCGCGTATTTTCTCTGCTGCCATTTCGGTGTAACAAGTGGTTGAGCCGTAAAATAGACCGATTTTCATAACTTTCTTTTCTTTACTCGGGAGTTGATAGCGAATTCTAACCACAAAATGGCGAGCTTTGCAGCGAATATCAACCGACAACTGCAAATTTTATGGCTTTCTTGGTCTTAGCCTCGTACATTGAGGCCAATAGTAAAAACTGAGGAAAAACGTGTCTGAAGTAATGTCACCTGATCAAGGGATTGTGGAACAGTTTCTTGATGCAATGTGGATGGAGCGTGGATTGTCAGAAAATACCTTAGCTTCTTACCGTAATGATTTGATGAAGCTTTTACAGTGGATGTCTTCTCATAACTACCGTTTGGATTTTATTAGCTTGTCTGGTTTGCAGGAGTATCAAACTTGGCTGGTGGATGAGGGCTATAAACAAACCTCTCGCGCAAGAATGCTGTCAGCCATTCGACGTTTATTCCAATACTTGCATCGTGAAAAACGGCGAGCGGATGACCCGAGTGCGTTGTTGGTGAGTCCTAAACTGCCGAAACGTTTACCGAAAGATCTTTCTGAGCAGCAAGTGGATGCGCTACTGGATGCCCCTGATCCGAATGACCCAATGGAGTTGCGTGATAAAGCGATGCTCGAGTTGTTGTACGCAACAGGCCTTCGTGTCACAGAATTGGTTAGCCTTACCATGGAAAACATCAGCTTGCGCCAAGGAGTTGTAAGGGTGACCGGTAAAGGTGGCAAAGAGCGATTAGTCCCTATGGGAGAAAATGCTGTCGATTGGATTGAAACTTTTTTGCAGCAAGGGCGGTCTGAGTTACTTGGGGAAAATACCTCAGATGTGGTTTTTCCGAGTAAACGCGCAAGGCAAATGACGCGCCAGACCTTTTGGCACCGTATAAAACATTACGCGGTGATTGCTGGTATCGATGCCGACAAGTTATCACCTCACGTGTTGAGACACGCGTTTGCGACCCATTTACTGAATTATGGCGCCGATTTGCGCGTGGTGCAGATGCTACTTGGTCATAGTGACTTATCCACCACGCAAATTTATACTCATGTCGCAACCGAGCGACTGAAACAACTACATAGCGAGCACCACCCAAGGGCTTAGGCTCTCGCACAACAATTAAGGTGAATTGAATGAGCGTATTACGCCGAATGACTTTACTTACATTGCCGATGTTACTGGCGACGCAAGCTGTTTCAGCGGCAGAAGTGAAGTTTGATAAAGCACAGCTAGAAGAGCGCTTTGAAAAGCTGGGGCTGCAAGTAAACAATGTTGTGCCTGCTGATATTGAAGGTTTAGTCGAAGTTCAAACCAGTGGGGGCATTTTGTTCGCTTCACCAAATGGTGATTATTTCTTGGCGGGTACTTTGTACAAACTCGACGGTAATGGCCAGTACGAAGATGTTTTGGCTAAGCGCCAAGCACCGATCAACGCAGCCAAGATTGAGTCATTTAAAGACAGTATGATCGAGTTTAAGGCCGCAAATGAAAAGTATGTGGTGACGGTGTTTACTGATATCACGTGTGGTTACTGTGTGCGTCTTCATAGTCAAATGAAAGGCTATAATGATCTTGGTATCACGGTTCGTTACATGGCTTACCCTCGTCAAGGCGCTACCGGCTCAGTTGCGGATCAAATGGCGGCAATCTGGGGATCGAAAGATCCACAATCTGCGATGCACGATGGCAAAGTGAAGCGCGAGTTCCCAGAGAAGAGCAAAGACTTCGCCAAGTACCAACAGATCATCAAGGAGCATTTTGCTTTAGGTCGTGAACTAGGGATCAGTGGTACTCCAGCGATATTCCTACCAAGCGGCGAGATGGTTGGCGGTTACCTGCCTCCTGAGCAATTGCTGCAACGTTTACAGCAGGCTCAATAGTTTTAGCATCCATTCAGAGCCGATATCACTCTTGTTGGGAGCGTACGATTTTATCGTAACGCTCCCAATTTACATTTATTCGGGTTAAGCTCAGCCAGCCTATATAACAAGTCTCAGTACAGTTTTATGATAGAAATCCAGCGTCGCCCCGACATCGACATCTCGGCACTTCCAGATAGCATTGCACCATTGCTAAAGCGTATCTACGCCAGCCGTGGTATTACTTCTCCTGAGCAACTTGAAACGGCTGCTCGCGCATTGCATTCATACCAGAAACTTCACGGTATTGATGCGGCGGTTGAATTGTTGTTTGAAGCCGTCAGTCAGCAAAAGCGTATTATCGTTGTTGGTGACTTCGATGCCGATGGCGCTACTAGCTCAGCCTTATCCGTGTTGGCGTTGAGAATGTTGGGTAGTAACAATGTGGATTATCTGGTCCCGAATCGATTTGAAGATGGATACGGCCTTAGCCCTGAGGTTGTGGATCAAGCGATCGATATCGGTGCTCAAGTGATCATGACCGTGGATAATGGTGTCTCTTCGATTGAGGGTGTGCGCTATGCAAAAGAGCAAGGCTTGAAGGTATTAGTGACTGACCATCACCTGCCAGGTCATGAATTGCCAAATGTCGATGCGATGGTGAACCCAAACTTGCAAGAGTGTGCGTTTCCATCCAAGGCGTTAGCAGGAGTAGGTGTTGCGTTCTACTTGATGATGGCACTGTGCGTTCACATGCGTAAAACGGGCTGGTTCTCTCAGCAAGGAATGGCTGAACCAAAGCTGATGGAGCTGATTGATTTAGTGGCGCTGGGTACGGTGGCCGATGTCGTGCCTCTGGATGAAAACAATCGAATCTTAGTTCATCAAGGTTTACAACGAATTCGTGCGGGTAAAGCGCGCCCGGGCATTCAAGCTTTGATTGAAGTGGCTAAGCGTGATGCAAGACGACTCGTCGCATCCGACTTTGGCTTTGCTCTTGGTCCAAGAATTAATGCAGCTGGTCGCTTGGATGATATGTCGTTTGGTGTTGAGTTGTTGATGGCAAACAACATTCATGCGGCGCGCAGAATGGCCAGTGAGTTAGATGGCTTAAACCAAACACGCAAAGAGATCGAAGAGGGGATGAAGCAAGAAGCGATGGCTTTTTGTGAGCGTCTCCAATTTGGTGAACAAGATATGCCTCATGGGTTAGTGCTATTCCAGCGTGATTGGCATCAAGGCGTCATTGGTATTTTAGCTTCACGCATCAAGGAAAAATTTCACCGTCCCGTGATTGCTTTTGCTGACGGTGGTGAAGGTTCAATCAAAGGTTCATGCCGCTCGATTCCGGGCTTACATATGCGTGATACCTTAGATCGCATTGATACACAAAACCCAGGTTTGATCATCAAATTCGGTGGACACGCGATGGCAGCGGGTCTAACCATTTTGGAGAAAGATTTTGAACGTTTCTCTAAGTTGTTTGATGAGGCAGTAAAACAGGACTTGGATGAAGCGGCACTAAAAGGTGTCATTTTGTCCGATGGTGAACTGAAGCCAGAAGAGTTCTCTATGCATGTTGCTGAAATGCTTCGTGCTGGTGGACCATGGGGACAAGCTTTCCCTGAGCCACTGTTTGATGGAGAGTTTAAAGTTTTACACCAAAAGTTGGTGGGTGAAAAACACTTGAAACTCATGTTGGAACCCCTGCATAAAGGCCACCCGACCAATATCATGATTGATGGTATCGCCTTTAATGTTGACCTTCGCCGTTGGCCTGATGCGTCAGTGAAAACCGTGCGTTTGGCTTATAAACTTGATATCAACGAATTTCGTGGCAATCAGTCGCTGCAGTTGATGATTGATCACATCGAAGCAAAATAGAGCGTCAGGTAACTGGATAGTGCAGCCGCCGGGGAGGGCAACTAACGTCGTCCCAGCGGAAAGCGAAGATTGATCCCCTAGGCGTGACAATCAATGTTAGTTATCCAGTTATCCAGTTATCCAAACCTCGCACTTCTCTTCTTTTTCCGACATCTTCTGTTCATATTCCTTTAAAACTTACCCGTTAAACTGTGATTGCTAGCACGGTTTCTCCCCATCTGTTTATATTTTGTAATTGGTCAGACCAATTTGATTGCTGTTTTAATCGGCTATTGTTATCAAAGTGTTGATGTTTGGCTCGTTCTATGATTTGGGTCAATTTTTGTCTGGAACTTGCGTTTTAATTATGTTAATTTTCTCGCCAACTTAAAATTGGTAATACCAATTGACTGCAAAGAGTAGAAGAAAAACAACTATGGCTTATCAAAGGATTCGTCAGCCAAAACTTTCTGATGTGATTGAACAAGAGTTAGAAAGGCTGATTGTGGAAGGAACATTGTCTCCGGGGCAGCAGTTGCCACCAGAGCGCGAACTGGCAAAACAGTTTGATGTGTCCCGTCCTTCTATCCGCGAAGCGATACAGCGCTTAGAAGCGAAGCGTCTTCTTACTCGTCGTCAGGGTGGTGGCACTTTTGTTAGCGAGAACATCTGGACCAGCTTTTCAGATCCTCTGCTAAATTTATTGTCTAGCCACTCCGAAACTCAGCTGGATTTACTGGAAACGCGCCATGCGATGGAAGGTATAGCCGCTTACTTTGCAGCAGTTCGTGGTACCGAGGAAGACTTCGCTCGTATTCAGGCTTGCCTGAAAAACATCAGTGAAGAGCAAACGAAGAAGAATGTCGAAGCTGAATCCGCTGCGGTTATGCAGTTTTTGATCGCTTTAACTGAAGCCGCGCATAACGTGGTACTTCTACACATTGTTCGTAGCCTTGCTCCTTTGCTAGAGCAGAACGTCTTACAGAATTTAAAGCTCTTACATCGCCGCGATGAAGTGGTCGAAAAAGTAAGTAAACACCGAGCTAATATCGTGGATGCGATTGTTTCTGGTCAGCCTGAAAAGGCGCGAGAAATGTCTCACTCACACTTAGCTTACATTGAAGAAACATTGTTGGATTTGACTCGTGAAGAGTCGCGCAGAGAGCGCTCTTTGCGTCGAATTCAGCAAGGTAACGATTCTTAAAACAAGAAACGGTTACTTTAAATAAGTAGATCCAACCAATAGAAGGATAGATCGCCATGTCTGATATGAAGCATGACGTAGATGCACTGGAAACTCAAGAATGGCTACAAGCACTTGAGTCAGTTGTACGTGAAGAAGGTGTAGAACGTGCTCAGTTCCTACTAGAGCAAGTTCTAGACAAAGCACGTCTAGACGGTGTTGATATGCCAACAGGTATCACAACGAACTACATCAACACGATTCCTGCAGATCAAGAACCAGCTTACCCAGGTGACACAACTCTTGAGCGCCGTATTCGTTCCATCATCCGTTGGAACGCAATCATGATCGTTCTACGTGCATCTAAGAAAGACTTAGAACTAGGCGGCCACATGGCGTCTTTCCAGTCTTCTGCTGCATTCTACGAAGTATGTTTCAACCACTTCTTCCGCGCTCCAAACGAGACGGACGGTGGCGATCTAGTATACTACCAAGGTCATATCTCACCAGGTATCTACTCTCGTGCATTCGTTGAAGGTCGTCTAACTGAAGAGCAGCTAGATAACTTCCGTCAAGAAGTAGACGGTAAAGGTATTCCATCATACCCGCACCCTAAACTAATGCCTGAGTTCTGGCAGTTCCCAACAGTTTCTATGGGTCTAGGTCCTATTTCTGCGATCTACCAAGCGCGTTTCCTTAAGTACCTAGACGGTCGTGGTATGAAAGATACGTCGGCGCAGCGTGTATACGCGTTCCTAGGTGACGGTGAGATGGACGAGCCGGAATCACGTGGTTCACTATCTTTCGCGGCGCGTGAGAAGCTAGACAACCTATGTTTCCTTGTTAACTGTAACCTACAGCGTCTAGATGGTCCTGTAATGGGTAACGGTAGCATCATCCAAGAGCTAGAAGGCCTATTCAAAGGTGCTGGCTGGAATGTGGTTAAAGTTATCTGGGGTAGCAACTGGGATGCACTACTTGCTAAAGATACGTCTGGCAAGCTTCTACAGCTAATGAACGAAACTGTAGATGGTGACTACCAAACATTTAAATCTAAAGACGGTGCTTACGTACGTGAACACTTCTTTGGTAAGTACCCAGAGACAGCTGCACTAGTAGCAGACATGACTGATGACGAAATCTTCGCACTTAAGCGTGGTGGTCACGAGTCTTCTAAGCTGTACGCAGCATACAAGAACGCAGCAGAGACTAAAGGTCGTCCAACAGTAATCCTAGCTAAGACTGTTAAAGGTTACGGCATGGGTGAAGCGGCTGAAGGTAAGAACATCGCGCACCAAGTTAAGAAGATGGACATGACTCACGTACTACACCTACGTGATCGTCTAGGTCTTCAAGACATCCTAACTGACGAAGCAGTGAAAGAACTTCCATACCTGAAGCTTGAAGAAGGCTCAGCGGAATACGAATACCTACACGCTCGTCGTAAAGCGCTGAAAGGTTACACGCCACAGCGTTTACCTAAGTTCACTCAAGAATTCAAAGTACCTGAGCTAGAAGAGTTCGCGCCGCTACTAAGTGAGCAAAAGCGTGATATTTCTACCACTATGGCTTACGTACGTACGCTTAATATCCTGCTTAAGAACAAGAACATTGGTAAGAACATCGTTCCTATCATCTGTGACGAAGCACGTACGTTCGGTATGGAAGGTCTATTCCGTCAGATTGGTATCTACAACCCGCACGGTCAGGAATACACTCCAGAAGATAAAGGCATCGTTTCTTACTACAAAGAAGCGACATCTGGTCAGGTTCTACAAGAAGGTATCAACGAGCTAGGCTCTATGGCATCTTGGGTTGCTGCTGCTACTTCTTACAGCACAAACGATCTGCCAATGATCCCGTTCTACATCTACTACTCTATGTTCGGTTTCCAACGTGTTGGCGACATGGCGTGGATGGCTGGTGACCAACAAGCTCGTGGTTTCCTACTAGGTGCTACTGCTGGTCGTACAACGCTAAATGGTGAAGGCCTACAGCACGAAGATGGTCACTCGCACATCATGGCGAACACAGTACCTAACTGTATCTCTTACGATCCAACATTCGCTTACGAAGTTGCAGTTATCATGCAAGACGGTATCCGTCGCATGTACGGTGAGAACCAAGAGAACGTGTTCTACTACCTAACTGTGATGAACGAAAACTACGCAATGCCAGCAATGCCAGAAGGCGCTGAAGAAGGCATCCGTAAGGGTATCTACAAGCTTGAGTCTTACGCAGGTGACAAGTCTAAAGTTCAGCTAATGGGCTCTGGTACTATCATGAATGAAGTACGTAAAGCAGCAACTATCCTAAGCGAAGAGTACGGCATCGCATCAGACGTGTTCTCTGTAACATCGTTCAACGAGCTAACTCGTGATGGTCAAGACGCAGAGCGTTACAACATGCTTCACCCAGAAGCAGAAGCGAAAGTACCTTACATTGCACAAGTAATGGGTACTGAGCCAGCTATCGCAGCGACTGACTACATGAAGAACTACTCTGAGCAAGTTCGTGCGTTCATGCCTTCTGAGTCTTACAAAGTACTGGGTACAGATGGTTACGGCCGTTCTGATAGCCGTGAGAACCTACGTCGTCACTTCGAAGTTAACGCAGGCTACGTGGTAGTTGCAGCGCTAACTGAACTAGCTAAGCGTGGTGATGTTGAGAAGTCAGTAGTCACAGAAGCGATTGCTAAGTTCGACATCGACACTGAAAAAACTAACCCGCTATACGCTTAATTGAGAAGGTAAATAAGAAATGGCAATCGAAATTAATGTACCAGACATCGGTGCGGATGAGGTTGAAGTTACTGAAATTCTTGTAAGCGTTGGCGACAAGGTTGAAGAAGAGCAGTCTCTTATCACAGTTGAAGGCGATAAAGCTTCTATGGAAGTTCCTGCTTCTCAAGCGGGTATCGTTAAAGAAATCAAAGTTACGGAAGGTGACTCTGTTTCTACTGGTTCTCTAATCATGATTTTCGAAGCCGAGGGTGCAGCTGACGCTGCACCTGCTCCTGCGGCAGAAGCGGCTCCAGCAGCGGCTCCAGCTCCAGCAGCAGCGGCAGAGCTTAAAGAAGTTCACGTACCAGATATCGGTGGCGATGAAGTTGAAGTGACTGAAATCATGGTTGCAGTTGGCGACAGCATTGAAGAAGAGCAATCTCTTCTAACGGTTGAAGGCGACAAAGCTTCTATGGAAGTACCTGCACCATTTGCTGGTACGCTAAAAGAGATCAAAGTAGCAGCAGGCGATAAAGTTACGACTGGTTCGTTAATCATGACTTTCTCTGTAGAATCAGGCGAAGTAGCAGGCTCTGGCGCTCCAGCGGCACCTGCAGCAGAAGCTCCAGTGGCAGCGGCTCCATCAGCATCAGCAGCGAAAGAAGTGAACGTTCCTGATATCGGCGGTGACGAAGTTGAAGTAACTGAGATCATGGTTGCAGTTGGCGATACAGTGGAAGAAGAGCAATCTCTAATCACTGTTGAAGGCGACAAAGCGTCAATGGAAGTACCAGCACCATTTGCGGGCACGGTTAAAGAAATCAAGATTGCAGCAGGCGACAAAGTGTCGACTGGCTCGCTAATCATGGTCTTCGAAGTGGCGGGTGCAGCACCTGCTCCTGCAGCGGCTCCAGCTCAAGCGGCGGCACCGGCAGCAGCTCCTAAAGCAGAAGCACCAGCGGCAGCTGCTCCAGCAACGACTGGCGATTTCCAAGAGAACAACGAGTACGCACACGCATCTCCAGTTGTTCGTCGTCTAGCGCGTGAGTTTGGCGTTAACCTTTCTAAGGTTAAAGGTACTGGTCGTAAGAGCCGTATCCTAAAAGAAGACGTACAGTCTTACGTTAAAGATGCGCTTAAGCGTCTTGAGTCTGGCGCAGGTGCAGCGGCATCTGGCAAAGGCGACGGCGCAGCTCTTGGTCTACTACCTTGGCCAAAAGTGGACTTCAGCAAGTTCGGCGAAACTGAAGTTCAGAAGCTTTCTAAGATCAAGAAGATCTCAGGCGCTAACCTGCACCGTAACTGGGTAATGATCCCTCACGTTACACAGTGGGATAATGCTGACATCACTGAGCTAGAAGCATTCCGTAAAGAGCAGAACGCTATCGAAGCGAAGAAAGACACTGGCATGAAGATCACTCCACTTGTGTTCATCATGAAAGCAGCAGCGAAAGCGCTAGAAGCCTTCCCAGCGTTCAACTCTTCTCTATCTGAAGATGGCGAAAGCATCATTTTGAAGAAATACGTGAACATCGGTATCGCAGTAGATACGCCTAACGGTCTAGTTGTTCCAGTATTTAAAGATGTGAACAAGAAAGGCATTTACGAGCTATCTGAAGAGCTAATGGCGATCTCTAAGAAAGCACGTGCTGGTAAGCTAACAGCTGGCGATATGCAGGGCGGTTGTTTCACAATCTCTAGCCTTGGCGGTATCGGTGGTACTGCGTTTACACCAATCGTAAATGCTCCAGAAGTTGGTATCCTAGGTGTGTCTAAGTCTGAAATGAAGCCTGTGTGGAACGGTAAAGAGTTCGAACCACGTCTACAGCTTCCACTATCTCTATCATACGACCACCGTGTGATTGATGGTGCAGAAGGCGCTCGCTTCATCACGTTCTTGAATGCAGCACTATCAGACATCCGTCGTCTAGTTCTTTAATCAAAGATTAGATGATTTAGAGGCGGCATTAGAGCCGCCTCTACTACTAATAATTATCAAACAATTTGATTGCAGACCTTAGAGTCAATAAGGTTTTCTCAAGCGAATTGTTGTCTAGCTCACAGGCTAAATTGATTTACTTTTCACACCATTAACATCTCTGTAAACTGATGTCGGTCTGAAAATAACTGTTTAAAACAAACTGACTTGAACATATAGAATCAATACCCACTCAGCCTGTTAGGGATAATGACTACAAGAGGTCAAAATGAGCAAAGAAATTAAAGCCCAAGTTGTAGTACTTGGTGCAGGTCCTGCTGGTTACTCTGCCGCTTTCCGTTGTGCAGACTTAGGTCTAGAAACGGTTCTTATCGAACGTTACAGCACTCTTGGTGGTGTGTGTCTAAACGTGGGTTGTATCCCATCTAAAGCACTCCTTCACGTATCAAAAGTTATCGAAGAAGCAAAAGCACTTGCTGAGCACGGTATCGTATTTGGTGAGCCACAAACTGATATCGACAAGATCCGTAAGTGGAAAGAGAAAGTAATCAACCAACTAACTGGCGGTCTTGGCGGAATGGCTAAGATGCGTAAAGTTAACGTAGTTAACGGTTTTGGTAAGTTCACTGGTCCTAACACGATCGAAGTGGAAGGCGAAGAAGGCAAAACGGTTGTTAACTTCGACAACGCGATCGTTGCTGCGGGTTCTCGCCCAATCAAACTGCCATTTATCCCACACGAAGACCCACGCATCTGGGATTCAACTGACGCTCTTGAGCTGAAAGAAGTTCCTGGCAAGCTGCTTATCATGGGTGGTGGTATCATCGGTCTAGAAATGGGTACGGTTTACCACTCTCTAGGTTCTCAAATCGACGTAGTTGAAATGTTCGACCAAGTTATCCCAGCTGCGGATAAAGATATCGTGAAAGTTTACACTAAGCGTATCAAGAACAAGTTCAACCTAATGCTAGAAACCAAAGTAACAGCTGTTGAAGCGAAAGAAGATGGTATCTACGTTTCAATGGAAGGCAAGAAAGCACCAGCAGAAGCTGAGCGCTACGATGCCGTTCTAGTTGCGATTGGCCGTGTACCGAATGGTCAGCTTATCGATGGTGAAAAAGCTGGTCTAGAAATCGACGAGCGCGGTTTCATTAACGTTGATAAGCAAATGCGTACTAACGTTCCTCACATCTTCGCGATCGGTGATATCGTTGGTCAACCAATGCTGGCACACAAAGGTGTGCATGAAGGTCACGTTGCAGCAGAAGTTATCGCTGGTAAGAAACACTACTTCGATCCTAAAGTTATCCCTTCAATTGCTTACACTGAGCCAGAAGTGGCATGGGTTGGTAAGACTGAGAAAGAAGCGAAAGCGGAAGGCATCAACTACGAGACAGCAACATTCCCATGGGCTGCTTCAGGTCGTGCAATCGCTTCTGATTGTGCAGACGGTATGACTAAGCTTATCTTCGATAAAGAGACTCACCGTGTGATCGGTGGTGCTATCGTTGGTACTAACGGTGGTGAACTACTAGGTGAAATCGGTCTAGCAATCGAAATGGGTTGTGATGCTGAAGATATCGCTCTAACTATCCATGCTCACCCAACTCTACATGAGTCTGTTGGTCTAGCTGCGGAAGTGTTTGAAGGTACGATCACTGACCTACCTAACCCTAAAGCAAGAAAGAAAAAGTAATTTCTTCGCTCTAGCATTCGAAAGCCGCTGATTGTTCAGCGGCTTTTTAATATGCAGTACAAAATTGTATATATTGAGCGAACAAAAAAGGCAGATACCTAGGTATCTGCCTTTTGTCTTATGTCACCCGTGATTAGTGTTCACGTTTATAGATGCACAACATGTCCAAGTAGCTCTGAGTTAGCTTAGCAAGTGCTTCAGGGCTTTGTGCACGGTTTGCTTGCACGAACAGTGAGTAGCAGATTCCGTGGAACAAGGTTGCTAAGTCTGCTGGATCATGTTCATCACACACTTCGCCACGTTCAATCGCTTTGATGAACATGTTTTGTACCAATAACTGGTTGGTACGGTTAGTTGTGACAAACAGTGGCCAAACCTCATCACGCGTAGAAGCACTCCACTCGAACCAAACTTTAAGCCAGTGGCAATCGTTGACGACTAGGTCAACCATTGCAGAGGTAAGGTTCGTCAGGTTTTCCTTTGCATGTAGGTCTAGGTCTATGTTGTCTGATAGGAAGTTGGAGAACTGACGTACTACATAGTTCAGTACATCATCGACCAAGTCTTCACGGGTAGGGAAGTAGTTAAATACAGTAGCCACTGAAACTTGTGCAATTTCAGCGATGTCTGCGTGGCCACCTCGGCCGATACCACGACGAGCAAATACTTCAAGAGAGATCTCCATCAGCTGTTGCTTTCGTTTTTGTGGAGAAAGACGCGTACGCGGTCTTTTAGCTATTGAGTCCATATCAATATCCTTGCCAATTGAGTTGTTATAGTGGGCTTTTGCCCTATTTAGTATTTTATTATTTTGCTTAAAGCATGATGAGTGTAATGGTGCATATCAATAAGGTCAACGTTTTCAGTACACTTTATAACCACAATTGTTAATATCCGTGCTGAATATCAAAACGTAACGGAGATTATTGCATTCTCCTGATTGACGTCCCTCTTTCCATGAAGCTCCGCAATCGTTAAACTATGCGCTCTAAAACATCAGCTAAAATGTATTGGTACATTATTAGTCAACGCGATAAACGAGAATGGTATGAAACATACAGTAGAAGTAATGATTTCTGAGCAAGAAGTTCAGGAGCGCGTACAGGAACTTGGTAAACAGATCACAGCTCACTATCAAGGGAGTGAAGATCTTGTCTTGGTAGGCTTGCTACGAGGTTCATTCGTATTTATGGCTGACCTGGCTCGTGCCATTGAGTTAACTCACCAAGTTGATTTCATGACCGCTTCTAGCTACGGCAACACCATGGAAAGTTCGCGTGATGTTCGCATTCTTAAAGACTTAGATGATGACATCAAGGGTAAAGATGTATTGCTCGTTGAAGACATCATCGATACAGGTAACACTCTCAACAAGGTGAAAGAGATCTTGTCGCTACGAGAGCCTAAGTCGATAGAGATTTGTACTCTGCTAGACAAACCATCTCGCCGTGAGGTTCAGGTTGACGTTAAGTGGATTGGTTTTGAGATCCCAGATGAGTTCGTTGTTGGGGTTGGTATTGATTACGCACAGAAATACCGTCACTTACCATACATTGGTAAAGTAGTCCCTCAAGAATAATCGGCCCTGCTGTTTAACGACAACAAAATAAAACGCCCGCAATTGCGGGCGTTTTGTTATTTCAGTACTTCGTTATTGAGAATTTTGGCCATTGCAGCTTGGTAGTTCACTTCGAGAGATTCTCTGCTTTGACAACGCACGCCAAGATCTTGCAGTTTGCCATCGCCAATGCCGTAGACCACGCCATGGATCTCGACCTCTTGGCCGCGCTCCCACGCGCCTTGTAATATGGTGGAGTTACCTAAGTTGTAGACCTGCTCTGCGACGTTGATTTCGCAAAGCTTGTCACCCCATTGTTCTTTTGGCATTTCGCCTAACCAGTTACGATGTTTTAAGTACAGGTCGCGGATATGCAGTAACCAGTTATTGATCAGACCTAACTGTGGATTCTCGATGGCCGCGTTCACACCACCACAACCATAATGACCACAAATAATAATGTGCTTAACTTTGAGCACGTCTACGGCATATTGCACCACAGACAAGCAATTCAAATCGGTATGAATAACTTGGTTGGCGACGTTGCGATGAACAAACAATTCACCGGAATAAAGCCCTGTTAAGCGCTCCGCAGGTACGCGGCTATCAGAGCAGCCAATCCACAAAAAACCTGGGTTTTGCCCTTCTTCAAGTTTGGTGAAATACTCTGGTCGCTCAGCTTTGATAGACTCAGACCACTTTGAGTTGTTTTCAAATAGCTGTTTAATTTCCGGCATCTTGTTAGTAATCCTTAAAATTTACTTGCATCACTATACACAATGTTACAATTTCCTTCCTAGTAAAATTGTCTAAAAAGGCACTCATCTGACGTGTTTAGGCAGGAAAAATCATAAACTTAGTAGGCATTCTAACTAAAGGTTATAAAGTATGAGTGATGAGTGCTAATTAACACTTATATTGAATAGATAACATTTGTTAGAGTGATTAAGTGGCGTCATTTCGAAGGAGATAGCTAATATTTCACGTCAAATGCCGTCATAAAATTAAGGGTATTTCTTTTTGGTTAAGCCTTAGACAAAATAGCCCAAAGGGTGATGTCGTAGCCAATGTTTAAGCATGGAGCTAAGTTGTGTTTGGAAGTCGTTTTGAAGATGTCAATTTAAAAGGGGATATGTTTGGTGGTGTTACCACTGCGATTATCTCTTTGCCACTCGCACTAGCGTTTGGTGTTGCCTCAGGTGCTGGCGCTGAAGCTGGTTTGTGGGGCGCGATTATGGTGGGTTTGTTTGCTTCCCTTTTTGGAGGTTCAAATACACTGATCTCTGAGCCTACCGGTCCAATGACGGTGATCATGACTGCTGTATTGACCAGCATGATGGCAAAGTATCCTGAAGCGGGAATGGCAATGACCTTTACTGTGGTCATGATGGCCGGGGCATTTCAGATACTACTGGGAACACTAAAGCTTGGTAAGTACGTAACTTTGATGCCATATAGCGTTATATCCGGCTTTATGTCGGGAATAGGCGTTATCTTGATTATACTCCAAATGTCACCATTACTGGGGCATGCAGCTCCGTCTGGTGGTGTGATTGGTACCCTAACTGCGCTGCCTGATACGGTCGCTAATATGAAATTCAGTGAGCTCTTTCTTGGCTTACTGACGTTAGGCATTCTGTTTTGCTTCCCTAAAAAATATCGTCGCTATGTCCCAGCGCAGCTTGTCGCGCTTGTCGCTGTGACCTTGTTGTCGGTGATGCTGTTTGACTTTGATGACATTCGCCGCATCGGTGAAATCCCTGCAGGGCTGCCTTCGCTTGTGGTTCCACATATTGATGCTTCGATGTTTGTTGAGATGGTCATTGATGCTCTGGTGCTCGGCACGCTTGGTTGTATTGATACCTTGCTAACGGCAGTTATTGGCGACTCGCTGACGCGTAAAGAGCATGACTCCGATAAAGAACTACGCGGTCAGGGATTAGCGAATATGATTTCTGGCTTATTTGGTGCCTTACCTGGTGCGGGTGCCACCATGGGGACGGTAACCAATATTCAAGTGGGCGCTCGCTCACCATTGTCTGGCGTCATCCGTGCTTTAATGCTCGCCTTAGTGGTACTGGTTGCTGGTGGCCTCACTGAGCCTATCCCAATGGCTGTTTTAGCGGGTATTGCAGTCTATGTCGGTTTCAACATCCTTGACTGGAGCTTTATCCAGCGTGCGCACAAAGTCAGCTTTGCGGGGATGGCGATCATGTATGGTGTTATGCTACTCACCGTGTTTGTCGATTTGATCGTTGCGGTTGGTTTGGGGGTGTTTATCTCTAATATCATCATCATTGAACGTTTGAGCCGTGAGCAAGCCCGACAGGTAAAAGCGATCAGTGATGCCGATGAAGATGACGTGCCGCTCACCGATAGCGAGCGCGGATTGCTTGATATGGCCAATGGTAAAGTGCTGTTTTTCTACCTTTCTGGTCCAATGATATTCAGTGTGTCTAAAGCGATCTCCCGTCAGCATACCAGTATCTCTGATTACGAAGTGATGATCTTAGATTTGACCGATGTACCTATGATAGATGTGACGGTCGGCCTAGCTCTTGAGAACGCGATTAAAGATGCATTGGATGCAAATTGTCAGGTCTACCTGCTCTGTCCAAATGAGCAGACTCGCCAACAATTGGAAAAATTCCATGTCATCGATCTTGTTGCCGATGAAAATACCTATAAGTTCCGCTATGAAGCGCTCAAAGCCGCCATTCGCCACGTAGATAGCGATGAGCATCAGGTTAGCGTGGTTTAGCTGACTTCGCGAATTAACATCGACGCCGCTGGGGAAACTCAGCGGCGTTTTTTATCTCTGCCGTTTATATTTCTAAAATATTCGAAAGGTCTAATTGTAATCATCGTTATTCAACGATAAACTAATTTGCAAAACAATCTTCAACAATAGCAATGTTATGTACGCACTAGAAATAGACCAACTGCGCAAGACCTACTCTGGTGGTTTTGAAGCGCTCAAAGGCATTAGCCTGAACGTCGAAAAAGGAGATTTCTACGCTTTGCTAGGGCCCAATGGGGCAGGCAAGTCCACATCCATCGGTGTCATCTCCTCTCTCGTAAATAAAACCTCTGGCAAAGTCAAAGTCTTCGGCTTCGATATCGATTCAGATTTGGAGTTGGCGAAGCAAAACTTGGGGTTAGTTCCTCAAGAATTCAACTTTAACCAGTTCGAAACGGTTAAGCAGATCGTGATGCAACAAGCGGGTTACTACGGCGTCTCTAAATCTTTAGCAGAGCAAAGAGCAGAAAAATACCTATCTAAGCTCGATCTGTGGGAAAAGCGCGACGAACGTGCGAGAAACCTTTCGGGGGGAATGAAGCGCCGTTTGATGATTGCCCGTGCCCTTATGCATGAGCCCCAGCTATTGATCTTAGATGAGCCAACCGCCGGGGTGGATATTGAGCTGCGTCGATCTATGTGGGAGTTTCTCAAAGAGATCAATGCGGAGCAGGGCATTACCATAATTCTTACTACCCACTATCTCGAAGAGGCGGAAATGTTGTGTCGCAATATCGGCATCATCAATAAAGGTGAGTTGATCGAGAACACCACGATGAAAAGCCTGCTTAATAAACTGCAAGTTGAGACCTTTATTTTCGATCTAGAAGAAGGGACAACACCACCGCAATTACAAGGTGTGGTTAAACAACAATTCAATAGCGGCTCACTGGAGATCGAGATTGATAAGACGCAAGGTTTAAATGGCATCTTCAGCCAGCTAACAGAGCATGGGGTTAAGGTACTTTCAATGCGAAACAAAGCCAATCGCTTGGAAGAGCTGTTCGTCAATATTGTCAGAGAGGGGAAAGCGTAAGATGTATCAGTTGTATTGGACTGCATTTCGCAGCCTGCTGGCAAAAGAAATCAATCGATTTACTCGTATTTGGGTTCAGACCTTAGTCCCCCCCGCTATTACGATGACACTCTATTTCATCATTTTTGGTAGCTTGATTGGCTCGCGTATCGGAGAGATGAATGGCTTCAGTTACATGGAGTATATCGTGCCGGGGCTTATTATGATGTCGGTGATCACCAACTCTTATTCCAATGTTGCTTCCTCTTTCTTTAGCGCGAAGTTCCAACGTAATATTGAAGAGCTGCTAGTGGCTCCTGTCCCGAACTACGTGATCATTTGGGGCTTTGTCATGGGGGGCGTGGTACGTGGCTTACTGGTCGGCACTATCGTGACTTTCGTTTCGCTGTTCTTTGTTGATCTGCAAGTGGATCATTGGGGAATCATTATCGCGACGGTGTTCATGACCTCTGTGGTATTTTCACTAGGAGGGTTGATCAACGCCGTATACGCTAAGACATTTGATGATATTTCAATTATCCCAACTTTTGTACTGACGCCGCTGACTTACTTGGGAGGGGTGTTCTATTCGATCAGCTTACTTCCTGAATTTTGGCAAGGAGTGTCGAAAATCAACCCAATCGTCTACATGGTGAATGCGTTCCGTTATGGTTTTTTGGGTGTGTCGGATGTCGGCATTGTGACTTCATTTGGGGTGTTAGGGATTTTCGTTGTTGTTCTGTATGCGGTCGCGCATTACTTAGTGACCAAAGGGATTGGTTTAAGAAGCTAATCTATCTGGATAACTACAGTTACGGATACAAAAAAGGGTTGGCCTCAGGCCAACCCTTTATTTTTACTGTTTTTTATTCAGCGTTTTCTGATGATGTCTCTTCGGTCTCTTCTTTGCTTTCAACCGCCATTTCAACAACTTGGTTATCGATTAGACGAGCTTGTCCCAAGAAGGCAGACATTAATATCACTGCCTGAGTGGTGTCTGCACTTATTGCTTGAAGCGTTCGAGCGTCGCGAATGAAGATCTCATCTGGCTGCAATCCAGCTGCTCGAAGTTGGTCGTTAGCATCTTCAATGATAGAAGCGTAATCATCACGACCTCCGCGCATCGCGCTGCTAATCCAACGCATTGTACGAGCAAGTACAGGGGCTCGCTGGCGCTCATCCAAAGTCAGTAGACCGTTACGAGAACTCATCGCTAGACCGTCCATTTCGCGCACGGTTGGTACACCGATGATCTCGATATCCAGCGCAAGATCAGACGTCATCTTGCGGATTACCGCCAGTTGCTGGAAGTCTTTCTCACCAAAACAGGCGACATCCGGTTGAACAATGTTAAACAGCTTGGTCACTATGGTCGATACGCCACGGAAGTGGCCCGGGCGAGATGCACCTTCAAGAATGTTCGACAATCCAGGCACCTCAACGGCGGTCTGCTTGTCTAGACCTTCTGGGTAGATAATCTCAGGTGTAGGGGTAAAGACTACCTCCACCGCTTCACCATTAAGTTTGGCGAGATCATCCTCTAGGGTACGTGGGTAATTATTAAGATCGTCTGCACGTTCAAATTGCATCGGATTAACAAATATACTGACCACAACCACATCTGCATGTTCACGCGCTTTACGTACCAGAGTCAGGTGCCCTTCATGCAGGTTACCCATGGTCGGAACAAAAGCGACAGTGCGACCGTCTCGCTTATACTGTTTAATTTGCTCACGAAGAGCAGCAATTTCAGCAAAAGTCTGCATCAACATTATCCTTAAGCAATAGTATGTGCTTCGTCTGGGAAAGCACCGCTTTCGACATCTTGTTTGTATTTTGCGACAGCTTTACGTAAGTCACCAGTTTCAGCAAGGAAGTTTTTCGAGAACTTAGGCATGTAGTTGGCTGCAATACCAAACATGTCGTGCATAACCAAGATCTGACCATCGGTTACGTTACCTGCGCCAATGCCGATTACCGGTACATCACACACTTCAGTGATGCGCGCCGCAAGCTCTTGAGGAACACATTCAAGGAGAATAATTTGAGCGCCAGCTTCTTGCAGAGCAAGGGCGTCACGGACCATACGATCGGCTTTCTCTTGTTCACGACCTTGAACTTTAAAACCGCCGAAGATATTGACTGACTGAGGCGTTAAACCAAGATGAGCACAAACGGGAACGGCACGCTCAGTCAGCATTTTTACAGTATCGACTAACCAGTCGCCACCTTCTAATTTCACCATGTTTGCCCCAGCGCGCATGAGCTTACCAGCGCTCTCACACGCTTGTTCTGGAGTGGCGTAACTCATGAATGGCATGTCCGCCATCAATAGGCAGTTAGGGCTACCTGCGCGAACACAGCGCGTGTGGTAGGCGATCTCTTCAACCGTGACCGGTAAAGTAGACGATTCTCCCTGAAGAACCATACCTAATGAGTCGCCAACCAATAACACTGGCATTTCTTGGCTTTCAAACAATTGCGCGAAGCTCGCGTCATAAGCGGTAGAAGTGGCAAATTTACGACCTTCTTGCTTCCATTTCATCAAGTCGCTAATAGTAATTTTTTTCATGATTTTTCCTTACAGGAGTTGGCTATGATTGCCAAATACGCAGACCGTTTTGCTCAACGACTTTGAGTAAGTCTTCCAGTCTGGTCCCACATGGGAGGGTTAAATTTGGTGCGATTTCTGTAAGCGGGTAGAGAACGAACTCTCGCTCTTTCATTCCATAATGAGGAACGACTAAGCGCTCAGAATCAATCACCTCATTGCCATAAAGAATGATATCGAGATCTAAGGTTCTTGGGCCCCAGCGTTCATCTTTACGGACACGCCCTTGCTCTAGTTCAATTGCTTGGGTGCAATCGAGTAGTTCAATTGGCGTTAATTCAGTTGTTAGTTCAACCACGGCATTGATGTAATCGGGTTGATTTTGAGGCCCCATCGGGGTGCTACTATAAAGGCTCGATGCTCGAACAAATTGCGATTTAGGCACAGTTTTTAGCGCTTCTATCGCGCTATTAGCTTGTGCCACAGGGTCGGCAAGATTACTGCCGACCGCGATAAACACAGTGATCATTAGGATGCCTTCGCCTTCTTCTTGCGGTAGGTCTTACGTCGGCGCTGTCTTGGTTGACCATCGCTGCTTGGGTCTAAATCGGCAACCATGGCTTGGCGCATATTGCGTCCAGCACCTTGGAAGGTATCCCACCATTTGGCTAGCTGCTGGGTTTCCCCTTGCTCGATTTCACCACGCATTTCCAAAAAGTCGAAGCCGGCGCGGAACTTATTCAGTTCCATTAAGCGGAATGCGCGCTTGCCATTGCGTCTTGGCATTCTCAACTGCAATTGCCAAATTTCGCGGATTGTTGCGGTGTGACGACGTGGAATGGCAATCGAACGTACTTGATCATCAAGAATCATGTTGCTGGCTTCCATGATTGCGTCGTAGTGAGCCAGATTACGTTTTTCCATCAGTTGTTCCGCTTTGGCTTGCAGCGGATACCATAGCATCGCAGCGAACATGAACGCTGGGTTAATACGTTTGCCTTCCTCGATGCGCTGATCGGTTGAGTCGAGTACTAGATCCAACATCTGTTCGGTTGGAGAGTCATAGTCTTCGGTAAAGAACTCAGCGATGGTTGGGAAGAGTTGCTGGAACAGGTTGTATTCACGCATCAGGTGATAGGTTTCTAAACCGTGACCCGATTGCAGCATCTTGAGTGATTCTTCGTAGAGACGTGCTGGTGGAATATCTCGCAAAAGTACCGCCATATCTTCAATCGGTGCAGCAGTATCTTCTTCAATGTCAAAGTCGAGCTTCACCGCAAAACGGATAGCTCGCAGCATGCGAACCGGGTCTTCACGATAACGAGTTTCAGGATCACCAATCAGGCGTACCAATTTATCTTCGAGGTCTTCGATACCGCCTGCATAATCATGAATTGAATAGTCTGCAATGCTGTAGTACATCGCATTGATGGTGAAATCACGACGCTCAGCATCTTCATCAATGGTGCCATACACATTGTCACGTAACAGCATGCCTTCTTTGGATTGCTGTGACACATTTTTGCTCGGCTCTTGATGGTGGCCACGGAAAGTCGCAACTTCAATAATATCGCGGCCAAACATGATATGCGCGAGACGGAAGCGACGGCCGATTAGACGACAGTTTTTGAATAACTGACGAATTTGTTCTGGCGTTGCGTTGGTCGCAATATCAAAATCTTTTGGTTGTTGACCCAGCAGAGAGTCACGTACACCGCCACCAACCAAATAGGCATCAAAGCCTGCGCCATGAAGTCGGTATAGCACCTTCAATGCATTGTCGCTGATCTTCTTACGCGAGACGTTGTGCTCTTGGCGAGTGATGATATTCAGAGATAGCTCTGGGTATATGTTCTTTTCGCTTGGTGTATAGTCGTTTTTGTTCATGTGCATCTGGCAATAATATGGTGAAAACCAACCTTGCTACAGGCTAAATTGGTGCCCTTCAGGGCGAATTTGCGGCTAATAATAGCTTACAGCGAGCGGTTTGAGAATCTCGGTGTGATCTCGATCGAGGCTGGTAACTGTGTTACCTGCCATTGACTCACCCCCCATTGTACGATTTCTCTTACGCTAGCATCGATAATATCTTTAGTTATTTCAAAGCCTAAGAATCTCATTGCATCTAATAATGCAGGTTTCGGGTTATTAATATCAATAGCCGGAGCATGATTCTGTTTAGATAGCTTTTGGCCATTATCTCCCAATGCGAGCGGCAGGTGTAGATAACCCACTTCTGGTTTGCCTAGCATTTGGTAAAGGCTTATCTGGCGACCTGTCGGTTCAATCAGATCTGCGCCACGTACCACTTCGGTAACGCCTTGGTCTATGTCGTCTAATACTACGGCAAGGTTATAAGCAAATAAGCCATCACGACGTTTTATAATGAAATCTTCATCTGCGAGCGCGTGTGGTATTGCGAGTTGACCATGCTTAACGTCATCAAACTGGTAGACGGGATGCGTCATTTTAAGACGAATCGCGCAGTTTTCGGGAGAGGTCAGTCTCAAATTACGGCAAGTCCCCGTATAAAAGCCGCCCGTTTGCTTGATTTGTTTTCGAGTGCATTGGCAATAGTAAGCTTGACCGGATTCAAGCCACTGATCAATTTGCTGTTGATAGCGCGAATGGCGTTGGCTTTGGTAGACCACTTCACCGTCCCAATGCAGTTGATAAGCGTCTAAGGTTTTTAGAATCAAGCTTGCAGCACCAGGCATTTCTCGTGGTGGATCAAGATCCTCAATACGAACCAACCATTGACCTTGATGTACCTTGGCTTGAAAGTAACTGCCCAGAGCAGCGACGAGTGAGCCGAAGTGAAGTGGGCCAGATGGTGAAGGGGCAAAGCGACCGATGTAACTCATAGTAATTTCTAAAGCAAAAAGGGAGCCAAAGCTCCCTTTCAAATTATGTTAAAACAGGTCATTAACCTTGCATTTGCTTCTCTTTGATCTCTGCAAGTGTCTTACAGTCGATACAAAGGTCGGCAGTTGGACGAGCTTCGAGACGACGAATACCAATCTCAATGCCGCAAGAGTCACAGAAGCCAAACTCATCTTCTTCGATCTTGTTTAGCGTTTTTTCGATCTTCTTGATCAAACGACGCTCACGATCGCGGTTGCGAAGTTCAAGGCTGAACTCTTCTTCTTGTGATGCACGGTCAACTGGATCTGGGAAATTTGCCGCTTCGTCCTGCATGTGGTGAACAGTGCGATCAACTTCTTCCCTGAGCTGGTTGCGCCAAGCTGTCAAAATTTTTGTAAAATGAGCCATCTGCTCTGGTGACATGTACTCTTCACCAGCTTTCTCTTGGTATGGCTCAACCCCTGCAATGGCTAGGATGCCTAGCGCTTTTTTCTTTGATTCTGGCATGCAGCATCTCCTACTAACACCTAGTCAACTGCGCTCGCAGTTAATTTTAAGGCGGGTATCTATAGCAAAAAGAACTAATCGAGGCAAACTCTGAATCGTAAAGTTGTTGTCAATGTGAAGACGACCCACTTTTTACGTCAATTGATAAAATCAATCGCTTTGACCAGTTTTATCTCTGAGTGGTTAAGCTCTGCTTTGTAGCACATCACTTCCACTCCTTGTTCTTGCGCAGTTTTCAGTAATTGTGAATATTTGGCGTCTATATGGTGTGCGGCTGACACTTTTTCAATCCCTGAATGTAAAACAGTGAATAAAAGTACCGCTCGATATCCACATTGTGCCATTTCTGAGAGCTCTCTCAGGTGTTTCTGACCCCTTGTTGTTACAGCATCTGGGAAATACCCTTGGCCTTCAACTTTTTCATCCAATAAGGTGACGCTCTTAACTTCTATATAGCATTTTGGTTTGCTTTCTGAGTTGAGCAAGACATCAATCCGACTATTCTCATTGCCATATTTCACTTCTGTTTGAAGCTGTTCATAGCCTTGTAACTCTTCAATTACGCCAGACTCGATGGCTTCGACAGCAAGTTGGTTCGCGCGAGCGGTATTAATGCAAATACGGTGGCCCGCAGTGGTCTCACTGAGCTCCCAACTATTGGGGTACTTGCGTTTCGGGTTATCCGATGTGGAATACCACACCTTATTTCCCGGTTGTGCACAGCCCGTCATTGCTCCGGTGTTTGCGCAGTGAATCGTTCGTTCGCTGCCATCAGGCAAAGTAATGTCGGCGAGAAAGCGTTTATAACGCTTAATTAAGATTGCCGGCTCAAGTATAGGTTCAAACTTCATTTACAACTGGATTTATGTACAATATTTGCATCATTACATCACAAGGTCCTTCCATTGTCACAACTGCCTATTGAAGGCGTGATACCAGAACTGCTTTCTGGGGTTCGCGACGATAACCAACTCATTCTTAAGGCCGCCCCGGGTGCCGGTAAATCGACTTACTTTCCGCTGCAATTAGTGAAGCAAAACGTGGTGACAGGAAAGGTGATAATGCTGGAGCCAAGGCGATTGGCCGCGCGTAATATTGCTTGCTATCTTGCCAACCAGCTTGGCGAGCCTGTCGGTCAGCGCATCGGTTATCGCGTTCGAGGAGAGTCGAAAGTCAGTAGCCAGACTCAGTTAGAGATTGTGACTGAAGGGGTGTTAACTCGCATGATTCAATCGGATCCCGAGTTAAATGGCATAGATTTAGTGATCTTTGATGAATTTCACGAACGTAGCATTCATGCAGATACCGCGCTGGCTTTTTGCTTAGAGATTCAAGAGGCGCTGCGCGACGATCTTAAACTTGTGGTGATGTCGGCAACGTTGGATCAGCAGGCTTTGTGCCGTTTATTGCCTGAGGCTCGTTATGTTGAATCGCAAGGGCGGAGCTACCCTGTTGAGCATCGCTATCTGCCCGCTAAGGCCAACCAATCAATAGAAGATCTGCTCACTCAACAAATTAAGTACTTAATGAGTAACGAGCCGGGATCGCTGTTGGCTTTTTTGCCAGGCGTAGCTGCAATTAAGCGTGTCGAAGAGAAGCTGAGTGATTTTGCTGATGATATTGAAGTGTGCCCCTTATATGGCCAGTTGAGTTTCTCGCAGCAGCAAAAAGCGATTCAGCCCGCAGATGAAGGTAAGCGCAAAATTGTATTGGCAACCAATATCGCGGAAACGTCACTCACCATTGAAGGGATACGTCTCGTCGTCGACTCTGGATTAGAGCGGATTGCGAAGTTTGATTTAAAAAGCGGGGTTACCCGACTCGAGCAAGGTCGTATTGCTCGCTCTTCAGCGGAGCAGAGAGCGGGGCGAGCTGGGCGAACAGAGCCGGGCATTTGTGTTCGCTTGTACAGTGGGAATCAGTTGCAGCAGCAGCCTCACGTGCCGGCTGCGGAAATCCTTCATTCAGACCTTGCCAGCTTAGCCTTGGAACTCATTCAATGGGGAGCACAAGACGTCGCTGACTTGAAGTGGTTGGACTTACCTCCGCAAAGTGCGTTGAACCAGGCGCACGCATTACTGCGCTCACTGAAGCTTATCGATAAAAAAAGTCAGCTAACCTCAGCGGGTAAGTTGGCCATTCAGTTAGGGGTTGAGCCGAGAATGGCAGCTATGTTGGCGTTTGCTCAAACAAAGCAGATGGCCGCTGCTGCCTGCTGTGTTGTCGCTCTATTGGAAAACCCTGAGAGAAACCAAATTGATTTCTCTCACTGTGTGCACCGCTTTGTTGCTAAGCGCCATAGCAAGCAAGCCATGGTGATGCAGCGTGCTCAGCAATTGGCGAAAAAACTGGCGTGCTCGATTGAATGCCAAACGCTGGATTCATCGGATGTTGCCTTGTTGCTTGCGGTGGCATTTCCAGACCGAGTCGCCCAAATGCGTCATCAGCAAGCGGGTCGTTTCCGTTTAGCCAATGGGCATGGCGCTCAATTGGCTGATGACGAAGTGCTGGCGTCGAGTGCTTATTTGGTGGTGATCGACCTGATGCGCAGCCAAGCGGAATCATCGCGTATCTTTTCCGTGATCGAACTGGATATCGCGCACTTAGAGTCTGTTTATGGTGAGCTGTTTTCTCTTGATGAACGAGTAGATTGGGATGAAAGTAAAGGTCGCTTAATTGCGGAAGAGCAAAAAAGACTTGGCGAATTGGTGGTTGAGAAAAAAGCACTCCCGGAGCCTAGTAAAGAAAAAATGACGCAAGCTTTACTCAATTTCGTTCGCCGTAAAGGGCTTTCAGTATTACAGTGGAGCGCTCAAAGTGAGGATACCTTGCAACGTTTGCGCTGTGCGGCTGAATGGTTACCAGAAAAACCGTGGCCCAATCTGGCAGAGCAAGGTTTACTGGATGCTTTGGAATTATGGCTAGAGCCTTACTTGTCAGGTGTTCATTCAGTGAAAGGGTTGGCTAAAGTTGATTTGAACGCGGCTCTGATGGCTTATGTCGGGTGGCCATTAAATCAGGAAATCGATCAGTGGTTGCCGGTCTCTTACCAACTGCCAACGGGAACGAAGAAAAAGATACGTTACCAACAAGGACAAGAGCCGATGCTTTCGGTTCGCATGCAAGAAGTGTTTGGCGAACATACGTCGCCGCAAATTGCGTTAGGACGCAAAACCGTCGTGTTAGAGCTTTTGTCTCCAGCACAACGACCGCTTCAGGTCACTCGCGACCTCGCCAGTTTTTGGGCTGGGGCTTACAAAGAAGTGCAGAAAGAGATGAAAGGACGCTACCCAAAGCATGTTTGGCCTGATGATCCCGCTAACCATATCGCGACAACAAAAACTAAAAGACATTTTAATCAGTAATCATGACCAAGAAAAACAGCAGTACGAGCACCAAAACAACAAAAAAAACCGCTCGAAAACGTACCTCAAAACCGAGAAAACGCACCTCTAGTAAGAAGGGCCAGCGTCGCTGGTTACGAATGATTTGGAGCGTGAGCTGGAAAGCAGCACTGGCGGGATTCGCGGTGTTGTTGTTTGTCGGTATTTATCTTGATAGCGTGGTTAAGCAGCGTTTTGATGGGCAGTTGTTCGATCTGCCTACGGTGGTTTATGCGCGTATTCTAAATTTAGCCCCGGGTGAAGCCATCTCACTGAAAGAGGTGACCAACGAACTAGATGTCCTTAACTACCGTAAAGTTCGCCAGCCACGTTACCCAGGCGAGTACTCCTCATCCTCGAGTAAGATCGAACTGATTCGTCGTCCTTTTGAGTTTACCGATGGTCCTGAGCCTGATCGTCACGTGATGTTGCATTTCAACCAAAGTGGCTTAACGCGGATTCAGTCTTTGGAGCACAAAGGCGAAATGGGATATTTACGCATTGAGCCGAAAATGCTCGGGATGCTAGAAAAGAGCCACGATGAACAGCGTTTGTTCTTACGTCGCGATCAATTCCCAGAGGTGATGGTTGATGCTTTGTTAGTGACCGAAGATCGCAACTTCTATCAGCACGATGGGGTGTCACCGCTGGCGATCGCGCGTGCTATGGTCGCCAACGTGAAAGCAGGAAGAACCGTACAAGGCGGGAGTACCTTAACCCAGCAGCTTGCCAAGAATATTTTTCTATCCAGCGACCGCACATTGTGGCGTAAAGTCCGTGAAGCCTATATTGCGCTTATCTTAGACTACCGTTATAGCAAAGATCGCATTCTTGAAGCGTACTTGAATGAGGTTTACCTTGGACAAAGCCGAGGACAGGCGATTCATGGCTTTGGTTTGGCCTCGCGACTTTACTTCGGTCAACCTGTTCAAGAGTTGAGAATTGACCAACTCGCACTGCTGGTTGGCATGGTAAAAGGGCCATCTTATTACAACCCGGTTCGGTATCCTGAACGAGCTAAACAGCGCCGAGACTTGGTGCTACGCCTGATGATGCAGCAAGGTATCTTGACCGCCAACGAATTTGAAATGGCTGCGGATCGACCGCTGGATATCCAAGACAACCCGCGTATTGCGAGTCGACAACCCGCTTATTTCCAACAGCTCAAAATCGAGCTCAAAGAAAAAGTGGGCGACGTGTTCCAATCCGATGTCGGGTTACGTGTCTTCACTTCGCTTGATCCCGTTTCGCAGTTCGAGCTCGAAACCGCAATTGCGAAAAAGATCCCGCAGCTAGCCAAGGTGGCGGGTAAAGATCTTGAAGGTGCCGCCATCGCGGTCGATCGTCACACTGGCGAAATACGCGCAATGGTTGGTGGAAAACGAACTGGGTATGATGGGTTTAACCGTGCGCTCAATGCCAGTCGCCAGATTGGTTCGTTAGCGAAACCTGCCGTCTACTTAACAGCGTTAGAGCAACCGGAAAAATACAACTTAGCCACGACGCTTAACGATAAACCGTTAAGTCTTAAGGGCAGTAAAGGTTCGGTGTGGTCGCCACGTAACTATGATCGCAAGTTCCGCGGTGATGTCCCCTTGTACATTGCACTAGCCAAATCGCTCAATGTCCCGACAGTACAACTAGGCATGCGCTTAGGCATTTCTAATGTGGTGGATACATTGGAAAAACTGGGCGTCGATAGGAAGGAAGTGCGCCCGGTGCCATCGATGTTCCTTGGCTCGTTTACGCTTACGCCATTTCAAGTTGCTCAGATGTACCAAACCTTAACTAACTCGGGTCGTAGAGCTGAGTTATCTGCATTACGCTCAGTCGTGAACCTAGATGGTGAAGTGTTGTTCCAATCCTTGCCACGCTCGACGCAAACCGTCGATCAACAAGCGGCATGGCTGACGACTTACGCGATGAAGCGCGGAGTTGCTGAAGGCACAGGACGTTATCTCAATAGTCAGTTTGCTTGGGCTGCGTTAGCGGGGAAAACAGGCACCAGTAACGATACGCGCGATAGTTGGTTTGTTGGGGTTGATGGCCGAGAGGTTACCACCATTTGGCTAGGACGAGATGACAACAAGCCAACTAAACTCACTGGCTCTAGTGGTGCGCTGCGTGTTTATGCTGAGTACCTCAACCACCGTATTCCAGAAAAGCTCACTTTGCCTTGGCCTAAAGAGGTTAGCACCGTAGGCTTTCTCAAATCCGCGCAGGGCAATTTGCAGCTCGATTGTCGTAACGAGTTCAAACTCCCCGTGTGGGATCAGAGTGGGTCATTCAAAAAAAGGTGCGATAATCAACCACAAGCGTGGATCAAAAAGCTGTTTACCTGGTAATCAGTACGTTATAAAACTAGCAAGGTAAAAAGTCACCACCTCATCAGTAAAAGGAATTCAACGTGAAAAAACTGGCTTGGTTGTTGTTTGCTTACAGTTGTTCTTTACCAGCCATGGCGGCTCATCAGTCGCAGAGTGACCCTGTTGATAGAACTAAGGTTGCCGTCGTGTTGGCGGGGGGCGGCGCTAAAGGCGCGGCTCATATTGGGGTGTTAAAAGCGCTAGAAGAGCTGCGCGTGCCCGTTGACTATATAACGGGTACTAGTATGGGGGCCTATGTCGGCGGTTTGTATGCGACCGGCATGAGCGCCGATGAAATCGAAACGTTTATTGAAACCGTAGACTGGAACAATGGCTACCGTGATCGCGTCAATCGCAGTGACCGACGAGTTCGTGATAAAGAGTATGAAGATCGTTATCAACTCACCACCGATCTCGGATTACGTTGGGGTGAAGTACGAGCGGCCAAGGGCATAGTGCAGGGCCAAGGGATGCTGCGCATTCTGCGTGAGACAACAGGAAACTTGCCTCCGTTTAACTCCTTCGATGAGTTAGCGGTTCCGTATCGCTCTGTCGCGACGGACATTTTGGAGTTGGAGCCGGTTATTATAGGCGATGGCTATTTAGTCGATGCCATGATGGCAAGTATGTCGGTACCCGGAGCTTTGCCACCTTATGAAGTCGATGGACGAATGCTGGTGGATGGGGGCGTGACCAATAACATGCCTGTTGATGTCGCTCGTGATTTAGGGGCGGATGTTGTGGTGGCGGTGGATATCAGTACCGATTACAAAGATGAAGAAGATTTCACCACTTTCCTGACTGTTGCTGACCAACTCTCTAATTACTTAGTGCGCAGTACAACCAGCCGACAAGCCGAAACGTTAACCGATCAAGATGTCCTGTTACGCCCTGAAGTTGGCGAAATGGAAACGACTGAATTCGATAAGATGCCCGAAGCTTTTCGCAAGGGCTATCAAGTGGCAATGCAGAATCGAGACGCGCTTAAACGTTACAGTTTGTCTGCCGCTGAGTATCAAGATTACATTGACCACAAAGAAGAAGCGCGGAAACATCTGCGCTACGGTGATGAGATTGAAATTGACGATATTGTCATCAATAACAACACTCACTACAGCAAGCGATTACTGGAAAATCGACTCAATCTGCAAACCGGAACCACGTACAAAACCGCACAGGTAGAGCAAAGCGTTCAAGACTTGTATGCATTAGACCGTTTTGAGTTGGTGACTTATCGTTACGATGAAATTGACGGCCAGGACACCTTAGTTGTCGATGTGAATGAAAAGTCTTGGGGGCCTAACTATGTCAATTTCCGTTTCTTCCTTGAAGACGACTTTAGCACCGACAGCCAATACTCGATAGGGGTCTCGACTAACTTTACGGATCTGAACGTTCATGGCGCTGAAATTCGTACTAACGTTGAGATGGGAACAGATAAACTGATTGAAGCGGAGTTATACAGTCCTTTCCTTTCTAGTCAAAAAACCTTTACCACATTAGGTGTGACCTATAGCAAGGAAAAGCGTAACGCCCCATTTTCTGGTTTTGAAGATACGTCACTAGAGGCGACAGAGAATTTCTTACCGGTCAGTTACACTGAGTGGGTCGCAGAGGCGGCGGTTGGTTATCAGCAAACCTTGTGGCGTGAGTTTAAGCTTGGTGTCAGATACACCGATGGTGAAGGTGAGTTGTCCACCTTACCTCAGTTGGGTGATGTAACGTTCAAACGCTATGGTGCGTTCGCTAACTATCGTATTGATACACTAGACAGTTTTAGTCTGCCAACCCAAGGGGTTTACTTGGACCTCAACTATTTAGTCACGCGTGAAGAGAGTACTAACCATAATGATCTGGTTGACGAAGAGGAAGTTGAAGACACAACCTACGAGTTTAACGGCCAATTGAAGGCTGCTCATAGCATTTCAAGACATACTTTGGTCGCAAATGTTGATGTAGGAATCGTAACCAGCAAAAACTCCAGCGTACCGATCGACCCGAAAGAAATTGGTGGCTTTCTTAACTTATCGGGGATTCCGCGCAATAGTTTGATTGGCCAAAACAAAGCCTTCAGTAGCTTGGTTTATCGCTACCGTTGGTTCGATAATGATTTCGGCCTGTTTACCTCACCGTTTTATTTAGGGGCCTCGGTTGAATATGGCGGAGTGTGGTCTGATCCCGATCTAGACTACGATGAGCTGCCGTTATATATGGCGGGTTCCGTTTTCGCTGGTGTTGATTCACCAGTTGGCCCAATCATGTTCGGCTATGGTCGAACCGAACGAAAATACGATTCTGTTTATCTGATTATTGGTACCACGTTTAAGTGATTTTATTGCGATTAATGTGCTGAATAGATGATTCTTAATTGCTGGGAATCCGCGAATTAAGTGCATAAAAATCATAAAACTTTAGTCTTAAGTTGCTATGTTGGTCAAAATGATGAGATTTTAATTTATCGTTAAATTTGCTATATTACCGCCCACAGTTTGGCCTCTCTGGCGCTGTTTCTCACTCAGAACTGAATGAAAAATATGGCAAGGAGAGCCAAGTTTCCAAGGATGTTCACTCCCTTATATTTTGAATAAATAGCAATAAGAGGGAGGAACCGCAATGAGAGGAAAAAGTCGTGCTTGAAGCCTACCGTAAACACGTCGAAGAGCGTGCTGCCGAAGGAGTTGTTCCTAAACCACTAGATGCCGAGCAAGTTGCAGGCCTTGTGGAACTTCTTAAAAATCCCCCACAAGGTGAAGAAGCATTCATTCTTGACCTACTTGAGAACCGTATCCCACCAGGCGTTGATGAAGCCGCTTACGTAAAAGCCGGTTTCCTTACTGCAATTACTAAAGGTGAGGTTTCGTCACCGCTCGTAAGCAAAGAAAAAGCCGCTGAATTGCTGGGTACAATGCAAGGCGGTTACAACATTGAGCCTCTAATCGCTCTGTTGGATGACGCTGCTCTCGCCCCAATCGCTGTTAAAGCACTATCTCACACCCTACTGATGTTTGATGCCTTCTATGACGTTGAAGAGAAAGCCAAAGCAGGCAACGAGTTTGCCAAGCAAGTTCTGCAATCTTGGGCCGATGCTGAATGGTTCACGTCGAAAGAAAAAGTAGCAGAGAAGATCACGGTCAAAGTCTTTAAAGTGACCGGTGAAACGAACACCGATGACTTATCTCCAGCACCAGATGCTTGGTCACGTCCTGATATTCCAGTTCACGCGAAAGCGATGTTGAAGATGGAACGTGAAGGTATTAACCCAGATCAGCCAGGCAGTGTTGGCCCTATTAAGCAAATCGAAGAGCTGCAACAAGACGGTATTCCTCTCGCGTATGTTGGCGATGTTGTGGGTACGGGTTCTTCACGTAAATCTGCGACAAACTCTGTGCTTTGGTTTATGGGTGAAGATATCCCGTACGTACCGAACAAACGCACGGGTGGTGTGTGTCTAGGTGGTAAGATCGCGCCAATCTTCTACAACACAATGGAAGATTCTGGTGCACTACCAATCGAACTGAATGTTCAAGACATGAACATGGGCGATGTAATTGATATCTACCCATATGAAGGTGTTGTGCGTAAAGATGGTGCAGAGATCTCTAGTTTTGAGCTAAGCAAAGTATTGCTGGATGAAGTTCGTGCTGGTGGTCGTATCCCACTTATCATCGGTCGTGGCTTAACCAGCCGTGCTCGTACTTCTCTTGGTCTTGAAGAAACCGATCTGTTTGCTAAGCCAGTTGATCCATCTGCTTCAGATAAGGGCTACACATTAGCTCAGAAGATGGTGGGTAAAGCATGTGGTGTTGAAGGCGTTCGCGCAGGTCAATACTGTGAGCCTAAGATGACAACCGTCGGCTCTCAGGACACAACCGGCCCTATGACGCGTGATGAGCTAAAAGACCTTGCGTGTCTGGGCTTCTCAGCTGACCTTGTAATGCAGTCTTTCTGTCATACCTCTGCGTATCCTAAGCCAGTTGATGTTAATACTCACCACACACTCCCTGATTTCATCATGAACCGTGGCGGTGTCTCGCTACGTCCAGGTGATGGTGTTATCCACTCATGGCTAAACCGTATGTTGCTACCTGATACTGTCGGTACTGGTGGTGACTCGCATACTCGTTTCCCACTAGGTATTTCATTCCCTGCTGGTTCGGGTCTTGTAGCATTTGCTGCAGCGACGGGAGTTATGCCTCTGGATATGCCTGAATCAATCTTGGTTCGTTTTAAAGGTGAAATGCAGCCAGGTATCACGCTACGTGACCTTGTTCATGCGATTCCACTATACGGTATCAAGCAAGGTCTACTAACCGTAGAAAAAGCAGGTAAGATCAACGAGTTCTCTGGTCGTGTACTAGAAATTGAAGGTGTTGAGCACCTATCTGTTGAGCAAGCGTTTGAGCTATCAGATGCGTCTGCTGAGCGCTCTGCGGCAGGTTGTACCGTTAAGCTGTCTCAAGAGTCTATCGAAGAGTACCTAAACTCGAACATCACTATGCTTAAGTGGATGATCGCGGAAGGTTACGGTGACGTACGTACGATTGAGCGTCGTATTAAGGCAATGGAAGAGTGGTTGGCTAACCCTGAACTTCTTTCTGCTGATGCAGACGCAGAATACGCGCATATCATTGAGATTGACCTAGCGGACATCACTGAGCCAGTGCTATGTGCACCAAATGACCCAGATGATGCGCGCCTATTGTCTGAAGTACAAGGCACTGAAATCCAAGAGGTGTTCATTGGCTCTTGTATGACTAATATTGGCCACTTCCGTGCTGCAGGTAAGATGCTAGAAGAGTTTAATGGCTCTCTAAGTACTCGCCTATGGGTTGCTCCGCCAACGAAGATGGATAAAGATCAGCTAACGGAAGAAGGTTACTACGGTATCTTTGGCCGCGCTGGGGTTCGTATCGAAACTCCGGGCTGTTCTCTATGTATGGGTAACCAAGCACGTGTTGCTGACAAAGCAACGGTTATGTCAACATCAACGCGTAACTTCCCGAACCGATTAGGTACAGGTGCTAACGTTTATCTGGCGTCTGCGGAGCTTTCTGCGGTAGGTGCGATTTTAGGTCGTATTCCGACGAAAGAAGAGTACCTAGAGTATGCTCAGAAAATTGATGCGACAGCCGCTGATACATACCGTTACTTGAACTTCCACAAGATGGGACAGTACACGGAAAAAGCGGATACGGTTATTTTTCAAGAGCCAGCCTAGTTCCTCGTCATAGTTAGTTGTCGTTGCAGTCTTGTTGACTGAAACTGCAACTATCTTAGGGGATAAGAGTCATAGAGCGTCTACTTTGGTAGGCGCTTTTTTTGTGCTTGAGATAGGAACGCTATATACTCTCGGTCCAAAATTTTGAGGGTGCTGTTCAATGGAATTCGAATTTATTAGAAATACTTTAATGGGCGAATACTATGTTAAATCGAGCATGGGCCATGAGATTGTCGGTCGCTGGTTGCAAGAAGAGATCGGTAAGGATTGGCATAAGATTGCTAAAGTTGAACAGTTAACCGATCAAGCTCGCTTGGAACCACAAAAAGAACATCTACTGCTTGGTACAGAGATCAGCGTTAACATTCAGGGCGATGAGGTGATCGTGCAAGAAAATGTACTGGCTCATGGTGATGAGATGGATGCCGATAGTGAGTTTGATTTTTATGACAGTGAAAGTACCGCAAGTTGTGGTCTCGAAGACTTCGAAATCCTGTTAGAGCAATGGAAAGAGTTCCTGACTACAAAATAGATGCACAGCATTGGTGAGGCGTTATTGCCTTGCTTTATGATTGGGAAAAGGGCGCACCGAAATGGTGCGCCCTTTTTGTTTTTTATCTCAGTATTTCGCTTTGTTTTTAATTAAATCAGTCAGTTACAAAGTTGGCACGCGCCTTGGATTACTAGAAGCAACAGGAAGACAGCTTCAGAGAGGATGCGATGAAACTTATAAATGCGATTATCAAACCGTTCAAATTAGATGACGTGCGCGAAGCCCTAGCCGATGTTGGCATTGAAGGGATGACAGTGTCAGAAGTTAAAGGCTTTGGCCGTCAGAAAGGCCATACAGAGTTGTACCGTGGTGCAGAGTACCAAGTGGACTTCTTACCAAAAGTGAAGCTAGAGATAGCGACACAAGCAGAAAATGTAGATCGCGTGATTGAGGCGGTTTCAAAAGCAGCGCACACCGGAAAAATCGGTGATGGAAAAATCTTTGTGTATGACCTTAGCCAAGCGGTACGTATTCGTACTGGCGAAATGGACGCAGAAGCGCTGTAACAGCAACAAGAATTCGAAGGACTGGAGACATCAAGATGGAATTAACAACAACAGTAACCGAGTTACGTTACGCACTAGACACCTTTTTCTTTCTCATTTCAGGTGCGTTAGTTATGTGGATGGCGGCTGGCTTTGCCATGCTAGAAGCAGGGTTGGTGCGTTCAAAAAACACCACTGAAATTTTAACCAAGAACATCTGTTTGTACGCGATTGCTTGTACTATGTTCTTGCTCGTTGGCTACAACATTATGTATGTCGATAATGGTGAAGGTGGTTGGCTGCCATCATTTGGTGCATTGATTGGCACACAAGGAGAAGGGGCTGACCACTCACTCGAATCGGACTTCTTCTTCCAAGTGGTATTCGTAGCAACAGCAATGTCAGTTGTTTCTGGCGCGGTTGCTGAGCGAATGAAGCTATGGTCTTTCCTTATTTTCTCAGCTGTTTTAACGGCTTTCATCTACCCAATGGAAGGGTACTGGACTTGGGGCGGTGGTTTCCTATCTGAAGCCGGTTTTAGCGACTTCGCGGGTTCTGGTATTGTACACATGGCAGGTGCAGCAGCCGCATTAGCAGGTGTGCTACTTCTGGGGGCACGTAAAGGAAAATATGGTAAGAACGGCGAGATCTACCCAATCCCTGGCTCAAACATGCCTTTGGCGACCCTAGGTACATTTATCCTTTGGTTTGGTTGGTTCGGGTTCAACGGTGGTTCTCAGTTAATGGTGTCCGACTTTGAAAACGCAACGGCTGTGGGCCAAATCTTCCTTAACACTAACGCGGCAGCAGCAGCAGGTGCCATCGCAGCGCTACTTGTGTGCAAGACAACGTGGGGTAAAGCAGATTTAACCATGATTCTTAACGGCGCACTTGCTGGATTAGTTGCTATCACGGCTGACCCATTGTCACCATCACCGCTATACGCAGTGGCTATTGGTGCCGTATCTGGTGCGCTGGTTGTATTTAGTATTATTGGCCTAGATAAGCTTAAGATTGACGATCCTGTTGGCGCTATCTCAGTTCACGGTGTGTGTGGTTTCTTTGGCCTGATGGTTGTGCCACTGAGTAATGGTGATGCGACATTCGGAGCGCAGCTATTTGGTGCAGCAGTGATCTTTGCTTGGGTATTTGGTGCGAGCCTAGCGGTTTGGGCGGTACTTAAAGCGACGATCGGTATCCGAGTATCGGAAGACGAAGAGATGGAAGGTATGGATATGCACGATTGTGGTGTTGGCGCTTATCCAGAATTTGTTACGGTAAAGTGAGCTCGTAAACTGTGATGTAACAAAAACTTACAAATAAAAGTATCAAAAACCTGCTCTGATGAGCAGGTTTTTTTGTTTCTCGTCATTGTTTTCTAAACTATGATGAATATAATAACGCAACTGATAAACGTTATCATTACGAAGTTAAAGGACTGAACCAATGAAAAAACTGCTAACTCTTTCTGCTTTGGCTTGCGCAACTATCGCACCTACAGCGGCAATCGCTGCAGAAGAAGTGAACGTATACTCTTACCGTCAACCTTTCCTAGTTGAACCTATGTTCAATGAATTCACTAAAGAGACTGGTATCAAAGTAAACGTTAAGTTCGCAAAGAAAGGTCTAGCAGAGAAGCTAGCTCAAGAAGGTGAGTACAGCCCAGCTGACGTTATTCTTACGGTAGACATCAGCCGTCTAGCAGAACTGACTAAACAAGGTCTTGTTCAATCAGTAGACAGCGCTGTTCTTGAGGAGAATATCCCAGCTCAGTATCAAGACGCTGAAAACGAGTGGTTTGCACTAACAACTCGTACTCGTAGCGTGTACTCATCTCGTGACCGTGTTGGCCGTCTAGGTGAAGACTTCAACTACGCCGATCTTGCTAAACCAGAATTCAAAGGCAAAATCTGTACTCGTAGTGGTAAACACCCTTACAACGTTTCTCTCGTTTCTTCAATGATTGCTCATAAAGGCGAAGCTGAGACTAAAGCATGGCTAGAAGGCGTGAAAGCGAACCTAGCGCGTAAACCACAAGGTAATGACCGTGCGCAAGTTAAAGCTATCAAAGAAGGTCTATGTGACGTTTCTCTAGGTAACAGCTACTACCTAGGTAAGATGGTTAATGACGCTGAGCAAAAAGCTTGGGCTGATGCGGTATACATTAACTTCCCTAACCAGAAGTCTACAGGTACGCACGTAAACATTTCTGGTATGGCGATGGCTAAGTACTCTCCAAACAAAGACAATGCTCTTAAGCTAATGGAATTCCTAGCGGGCGATAAAGCACAGAGCATGTACGCTGAAGTAAACTACGAGTACCCAGTAAAAGAAGGCGTTAAGCGTTCTGAGCTAGTAGCATCTTGGGGTGACTTCAAAGCGGACACTATCTCTCTAGATGAGATTGCAGGTCACCACGAAGCAGCTATCAAACTACTAGACGAAGTTAAATTCGACCTATAATAGTTTAGCGAGTCATAGGCTCACTAAATCATAAGCACAGCCTCAAGTCGCTCTTTTTGTAGGGTTACTTGAGGTTGTTTGTTTATAAGGGTATAAATACCCTAAACTATTAAAGGGATATGAGATGTATTTGCAAACGCATTTATATGTCATGCGGCCTGCTTGTATTTAGGCGATGAAAGAAAAGAATTATATATGGAAAACCAGTAGTGGAGCGCTTGCTGTACTACTGGTTTTACCGATCTTAGCGATATTCACGACCGCGGTCGGCGAAACAAATGAGCTGTTCTCTCATTTGATGTCGACGGTGATGCCAACGTATGCCTATAACACCGTTGTATTAGTGTTTGGTACGATGACTCTGGCACTTTTGTTTGGTATTCCTTCGGCTTGGTTTATGGCAATGTGCCGCTTGCCGAGCGAACGCATTTTGCAATGGGCTTTGGTACTCCCCTTAGCCATGCCGGGGTACATTGTCGGTTATATATTTACTGATTGGTTCGACTTTGCTGGCCCTGTTCAGATCCTTCTTAGAGAACTAACCGGTTGGGGGCCTGGCGATTATTGGTTCCCTGACATCCGTACACTTCCCGGCGCGATTATTGTCCTTGCTTTAGTTCTCTACCCATACGTTTACTTACTTTGCCGCGCGGCTTTTATGGAGCAAAACGTCTCCTTGTTGCAATCGGCTAGACTGCTTAAGTGTTCGCCTTGGGAGAGCTTTCGTCGCATTTCACTGCCGCTTATTCGACCGTCGATTGCTGTTGGCCTCTCGCTGGTTGCGATGGAAACGGTGGGCGATTTTGGCACAGTGAGTTACTTTGCCGTTAACACGCTCACTACGGCGGTATATGACACTTGGCTTGGCTATTCGAGCTTGACGGCAGCCGCGAAAATTTCAGCCATTATGCTGGTAGTCGTGATCTTATTATTGAGTGCCGAACGATATAGCCGACGTAAGCAGAAGCTGTTTCAAAATCAGTTCAATAGTCGAGAAGATTTTCGCTATCAACTAACGGGCTGGAAAAAATGGCTGGCCTTGACTTGGTGTTGGGGATTAGTGTGTGTCGCTTTTCTATTCCCGCTAGGTCAGCTCATTATTTACGCGTATAAGTATTTTGCGCAGAGTTGGACCGCTGAGTTTCGTGAGTATGCGCTGAACAGCTTGTATGTGTCTGTAACTGCGGCGTTCTTTGCTGTGCTAGTCGCACTTGTGGTGAACTTTTGTCAGCGAGTCAATCCGGGACGCAATAGCTTAGCCTTTATGCGCCTCTCTTCTATGGGATACGCGGTACCCGGTACTGTACTTGCTATAGGCGTTATGGTTCCGGTGCTTTCCATGGACCATTTGGTGAACGATATAGCGAAGTGGATGGATTGGGGAAGACCGGGCCTGATTTTTTCTGGCTCGATGTTTGCGATTATTTTCGCCATGGTAGTCCGTTTCTCTGCGGTCGCTATTGGCAGTATTGAAAGTAGCTTGAGCAAGGTTTCGCCGTCTTTGGACATGGCTTCTCGCACCATGGGCTGCAATGCTAATAGCATGTTATGGCGAGTTCACTTCCCATTGATTCGTCGTGGTGCCCTTATTGCCGCTTTGTTGGTGTTTATTGAGTCGATGAAAGAATTAAATGCGGCCTTGCTATTACGTCCATTCAACTTTGAAACATTAGCCACCTATGTGTACAACTTCGCGTCTGATGAACACCTAGAATTAGCTGCTATGCCAGCAGTATTGCTTGTGTTTGTCGGCTTAGTTCCCTTAGTTATCGTTAACCGTTCACTGGAGCATTCACACTGATGAGCTGTGCATTATCTATTCAAAACCTGACGTGTAAGTATGACCAAGAAACAACAGTGTTAGAGTCACTCTCGTTAGAAGTGGAACAAGGTGAGATAGTCTGCCTATTGGGCGCTAGTGGCTGTGGCAAAACAACATTACTTAAAGCGATTGCCGGCTTGTTGCCACTCAGCTCTGGAACCATGAGCCTTAACTGTATGTTGATAGACGATGGTAAGAACTGGTTGCCGCCAGAGCAGCGTAATATTGGCATGATTTTTCAGGACTACGCACTTTTCCCTCATCTGACGGTCGCTCAGAATGTCGCGTTTGGCTTACGCGACTTGGCGCTAGATGAGCAGCAAGCGAAAGTGACCGAGATGCTCGAACTTGTGCATCTCAGTGGTTATGGTGATCGTTTCCCTCATCAGCTTTCCGGTGGTCAACAGCAGCGAGTTGCGATTGCCCGCTCGCTGGCTTACAAACCGGATCTGCTGCTGCTTGATGAACCTTTCTCAAATATCGACACCCAAGTTCGCCATGAATTGATCAGTGAAATTCGCAAGATCTTCAAAAAGCAGGGTGTGACTGCAATTTTTGTCACTCACAGTCGTGAAGAGGCATTTGCATTTGCCGACAAAATGGCCGTCATGAACCATGGCGTGATTGAACAGTATGGAACCGCGAGTGAGCTTTATTACCAACCATCAAGCAAGTTTGTCGCAGATTTCCTTGGCGGAGGGAGCTATTTGTCAGCAACCCGAGCGTCTGAATCTGAGTACGAAACACAGCTAGGTTTGGTTGAAGCGATTGCACAACATCATATTCAAATCGGTGAAGCGTGTGAATTGTTACTCCGACCACAGCATGTGCAGATTAGGGCTTCAGATGACAGCAGTGTCAAAGTGCTTGAACAACAGTTCATGGGAGACCATTGTCGCTATGTGATTGACGCTAGCGGCCATCGATTGCTAGCAAGCTCAACCGAGCCGTTAACTATTGGCCAACCAGTCTCAGTGAAAGTCGAGACGCAAGGTGTACTGGCGTTTTAAGAGATAAAAAAAGCCCGGCGTATCTGCCGGGCAAGCGTTCTTTACCTATAGGGTTGTAAGTGGTTAGCACACTTACAGTTGCAAGAACTCTTTCACTTGCAGAACCACCTGCTCAGCGGTTTCTTTATCTGCCATTTCTGCAAATATGCGTAGTAAAGGCTCCGTGCCAGAGAAGCGAGCTATCACCCAGCCGCCATTCTTGAAGTAGACTTTAGCGCCATCTTCATAGCTGACTTTATCGATTTCATACTCGAATTCTGGTAGCTGCTTTTCAACGTAGATGCGATTGTAGAGCACTTCTTTTTGCGCTGGTTTAAAGGTGCAGTCGCCTTCCGCTGTGTACGCATAACCGTACTTTTCGTAAATTTCATCAAGCAATTCAGAGAGTTTTTTACCAGTTACAGATAGCATCTCGACGAGTAGGCTTGAGGCAAAGACGCCATCTTTGCCCTTGATATGACCACGAATGGTTAAACCACCAGAGCTTTCACCGCCAATCAGCGAATCATCGGCTTCCATTTGAGAGCTGATGTGCTTGAATCCGACAGGCACTTCAAATGCGGTTTCACCATGATCTGCCGCAATCTTGTCGAGAAGATGAGTTGTGGCGATATTACGCACAACAGAGCCTTTCCAACCTTTGTATTCCAGCAAGTAGTAATAGAGCAGAATAAGCACTTCATTTGGGTGAATGAAGTTACCTTTTTCATCAATGATACCTAAACGATCAGCATCTCCGTCCGTACCAATACCGATGTCGTAACCTTCAGCGGCGACTAGGTGTTTCAGGCGATATAGCGTTGCGGCACTTGGTGAAGGCATTAAGCCACCGAAGTCAGGGTTCTTGCCGTCATTGATCACGTCAACGTCACAGCGACCATTGATCAGTACGGTTTGCAATGCGTTCTTCGCTACACCAAACATAGGATCAATCAACACGCGTAAGTTGGCTTTTTTGATCGCTTCGATGTCGATAAAGTCGATGATCGAGTCAACAAACTCGTTCATTGGGTTAATCACTTCAACCAGCTTATCTTCAACCGCTTGTTCAAATTCGACCGACTTTACTTTAGCTAGCGTTAGTTGAGCGATTTGAGTTTCGATTTTTTCAGTGATGATTTCATCGGCGTCACGACCCCCTTCGATAAACACCTTGATCCCATTGTAGTCGGCAGGGTTGTGAGAAGCGGTGATGCAAGCCGAATAAGCGCAGTTCATCTCTTTCGCTTTGAACATTACGATAGGGGTTGGCACAAACTTATCAATAAAGCTGACTTTGATAGCATTTGCTGCGAGAACTTCTGTAAACCAACGGCCGGCTTTATCGGATAAAAAGCGGCGATCGTAGCCGACAACGAAGCCTTTATCAGCCACGTTTTCGTTATTAATGATGTTGGCCAGTGCTTGGGCGACGAGTTGGACATTGTCTTTAGTAAACTCTTCGCCGATGAATGCGCGCCAGCCACCTGTTCCGAACTTAATCATGGTTTCATCCTTTAAGTAAACAAAGAGCCTCTGAGTAGAGGCTCTGCTGACAATTAACCGAGTACAACAACAACGTCATTGACGCTGCCATCTGCTTGTACTGGAACTGCGTTACCAGTGATTAGCTCACCGTTAACTGTGATTGATTTGACACCTTTGCTTACTGAGCTTGGGTTCTCGACTTTGATGTTGTATGTCGCACCAAGCCACTGTCGAGTTACCTCGAAACCAGGCCAATCTGTAGGGATACATGGATCAATCGTTAAGCCATCAAAGCCTGTACGTACACCAAGGATAAAGTTGGTGACCGCAAAGTATGCCCAGCCAGATGTACCGGTTAGCCAAGGGTGGTTAGCTCGGCCATGATCTTGGTGGTCGCGTCCCATAATGAACTGTACGTATGAATACGGTTCTGCGATTCGTTTTTCGATGATGTCATTTTGGTTGTATGGGTTGAGTGCATCGTAGAACTTCATTGCACGGTCACCACGACCAAGCTTCGCTTCCGCAACCCATGCCCATGGGTTAGGGTGGGAGAAGATCGCACCATTCTCTTTTACGCCTTGGTAAACGCGAGTCACAAAGCCGATATCATCATTCGGTGTTGCGAACGAAGGAGAATTCAGGTGTAAGCCATACTCTGAGAATAGGTTCTCGTCGACTGCGTCCATCGCTTTCTCACCGCGCTCTTGAGAGACCGCACCAGATAGCACTGCGAGTGTGTTGGACTCAAGGTGTACACGGCCTTCTGCTTGCTGCGCAGTACCGATTTTGTCACCATCTTTGGTTAGGCCACGGATGTACCAGCCACCTTCGTCATCCCAAAGGTGGGTTTCACAGGCTTCGCGAACGTTTGCTGCCATTTCGGTGTACTTTTCAACGTCTGCTTCTTTACCTAGATACTTGGCAAGGTCGATGAACTCTTGCAGTGCCCAGAAGTGTAAGAACGACACCATGGAAGACTCGCCCCCTCCTAGGTTTAGACAGTCGTTCCAGTCTGCTCGCAGGCCTTTACAGATACCCGTTTGGCCCACGTACTCCGCAGAGAAATCGAGCGCGGCTTTCATGTGGTCATAAACCGTGGCATCGCCACCGTCTGCGTATGGGATCAATTCGTCGAAGAAACTGTGCTCACCAGTTTCCATCACGTACTTACAAATGGTTGGTACTAGCCATAAATGGTCATCAGAACAGGTGTCTTCAATGCCGTGGATCTTGTCCTCGTCCGATGGCGTAGGTACAACGGTTGGTGATTTAGATGGTTTAACGTCAGCTTTCTCTGGATCAAACCAATCTGGATCGAAGAGGTGTAGACCGTAACCTGCTTTCACCTGACCACGCAGCAGGTCAACGATTCGCTTACGTGTCATTGCAGGGTTAGCGTGAGGAACTGAGATCGCATCTTGCGCTGTATCGCGGTAACCCAGACCAGTACGACCACCCACTTCGATGAATGAAGCAAAGCGAGACCACACTACACACGTTTCTGCTTGGTATAGCGTCCAAGCGTTGATCATAGTGTCTAGGCCTTCGTTTGGTGACTTCACTTGGAACTTGTCACAGCGTTCATCCCAATGTGCTTTGATACCGGCGAATGCGTTGTCTACTTCTGCGAGGTCTTGGTACTTAGTACGCAGACGTTCACCGTTGCCTTTGCCAATACCTAGAATGTAGGCAAAACGCACCTCTTCACCCGGTTGGATAGTGAACTGTTTGTGCAGAGAGCCACAGTGGTTGTAACACGTTTGGGCAGTGTTAAAACATTGACCTTGTTCAACCGCTAACGGGTTTGCTTCATCGCGGTATAGGCCTAAGAAGCTGTCACGTTGACCGTCGTATGAATCTGGGTCAAACGTTGAAGCTAGGTAGTAGAAACCTTCGAAATCGTTGGTGTTGTAGTATAAGTCATACTCGATGACACCTTCGCGGTATTCTGTGCCAGCAGAATAGAGCGACATCTGATGGTTTTGATTGTCAGATTGAATGTGGCTGAATGAGAACTCAACAAATGAGAAAGCGCTGATCGTACGTGGTTTGTCAGAGGTGTTCTTGATCACCACATCCCAAATCTCTGCGTCTTCACCCTTAGGTACGAACAGTGTCTTGGTCGCAGTAATACCGCTGTATTCACATTTGAACTTTGAGTATGACAAGCCGTGACGAACTTCGTAGTTGGCTTCGTCTAGGCTTTTCGCAACAGGTTGCCAAGAGATTGACCAGTAATCACCCGTTTCATCATCGCGCAGGTAAACATAGTGCCCTGGGCGGTCAAACGTCGCGTTGGGGCGGAATTTAGTAACACGGTTATATTCAGGTGAATTGTAGAAAGAGTACCCCCCTGCATTGTGAGAGATAACAGTACAGAACTTCTCTGTGCCTAAATAATTTGTCCATGGCGCAGGTACGTCTGGTCTAGTGATGACGTATTCACGATTGTCGTTATCGAAATAGCCGTATTTCATGTTGATTTCCTTTTTACCAAGCTACCACTTTGGTAGCCAAAATATTAAAGCTAGTGAAAACCGCTAATGTGTGTCATTAGCTCTGTTATTACTTCCAAGGTTGGCGATATTGGATGTTCTGTCTATCGAGGAGTGGCAAGTGTCCTTTTAGTCTCGATAGATAGTCGTGCCAATCTCGCTGAGATTTATTGGTCCAGCAGGCTTCGGCCATCGCTGTCAAACGAGGGAAAACCATGTAATCCATTCGTTGTTGGTTGGTGACAATCTCGCACCAAAGCGCGCATTGAATGCCGAGTATGCGTTTGCGAATAGGGTCAGATTCAGGTACCTCCGCTAAAGGCTCATAGCAATAAGCACTTTCTAACGGGATGACGGCTGCCCAATCTACTCCTGGCTCTTCTGGTGCATAGTCCTGGGTCATGTCCAAGTAGGTGGATTGGCCTGGTTGCAAAATAACGTCGAAACCTTGTTTTGCGCAGTTCAAAGCCGCTTCTTCACTCAGCCAAGAGTAGATAACCGTATCTTTGCTGACTTTGTTTCCGTGCTGGGCTTCCTCCCAGCCAACCATGCGTTTGCCTAACTTACGTAGCTTTTGCTCGGCATAACGCAGCAAGTGCCCTTGAAGCTCTTTTGGGTTTTGATAGTGGTTGTCTGCCATGAGTTGTTGGCACGCAGGGCTATCAATCCAAACGCCATCTGGAACCTCATCGGCGCCAATATGAACCCAAGGAGAAGGGAATATCTCAGCCACTTCTTCCAGTACGGCATCAAGAAACTGATAGGTTCCCTCTAAAGCAGGTGACAGCACATTGTCGTTATAGTGCTGAATGCTGCGATACACGGAGCTGTCTTGATGATCTTTTAGTAAATGCGGTAGCGACTTGATGGCTGCTCGGCAGTGGCCGGGAATATCAATCTCAGGGATAACCGTGATGCCACGTTCACTCGCGTAAGCGATCACTTCTCGAACCTGTTCTTGAGTATAAAATCCGCCATAAACGCTATCTAAATGGCTGTATTGTGGTTCGAGTGGGGTACCTGCTCCTCGGTAGGCGCCAATCTGAGTCAATTGAGGAAAGGCTTTTATTTCTAATCGCCAACCTTCGTCATCCGTCAGGTGCCAATGGAAGGTGTTGAACTTGTAATGTGCAAGCTGATTAATCAGTCGTTTGACCCGCTCAATAGGGTGAAAGTGACGAGCGCAATCAAGCATCATGCCACGATACTTAAAGCGGGGTTTATCGGCGATTTTGATGTGTGGAACACGCAGATCTCCATCATGAACTTGAATGAGCTGGAGTAAAGTTGCGCTTGCGTGAACAAAGCCTATGTTGGATGCTGCTTCAAGACGAATACCCGAGCCCGATACAGTTAGTTGGTACTCACCTTCATCTAGAGTTGGGTTGTTGCGATATAGAATGTCACTTTGGCCAATTGTCTTGGCTTGGAACTGAAATAAGCTTGCTAACTCTTGCTGCAACCAGGTCGCGGCTTTTTCTGCCAGTGCTGCCTGTAGAGTAATTTGGCTCGATGTCGATAGCTGAAAATACCCATCGTGTTGTTCGATAAAATTAGGCTTAGGAATCAAAGCCGTAACCGTTGTGCCGTTTGTCTCTGGTACTTGGCTACGTTCACGAAACGGGGAGGCCAACACGATAGGAGTTACTTTTACTGAATGAGTCACCTTGCCACCATCCGCTAGGATCAGAGCATCCTTTAAACCATCGGTGTAAAAGCGTAGCGGAGCAGTGGCAATGCTGAACTCGCAATAATAATGTTGATTGGCAGTAAGCACGCTGGTCTGTGGTGTTACAGTACAAAAGCTGCCAACCTGTTCAATGCTGCCTTTGGTAAAGCTGTCCGGGAGAATAAAACGATCAATAATAAACTGCAGTTGCCAGTTGTTTAGATCTTGGTCCGTTAGGTTATGAACAGTGAGGCCAAAGCGGCAAAATTGCTTCTGTTCAGATAACACGGCGAGTTCGACACGAAAGCTCATAGACATGTCCTCAATAAAGATTGTGCTCGGGTTTACCCGCGAACATCAATGCGCCTTCAATCGCGTCAAATTGTGGCTCAACGATCCAGTTTTGTACGGGCGGTGATAACCACGCCTTGATGCGTTCAGCAATGCTGCCCATGAGGCAAATTCGATTAGCACCCTTACGGTTGAGTGCGATAAGAAACATTTCAATATCAGCAGCAGTTTGTTTCAACATGCTGATGGCTAAGCGATCACCTTGGCTAGCATGCTGGAAAATGGCGGGAGAAAACTGACCGTAGTCTCTAGGTAGAGCAGTCTTAGACCACTCGACAATCTGGTCGACATCGTGATTGAAATGGGCAAGAACATGTTCAGCCAGTGGTGTTTTGTCTAAGATATCGTCCGCGGTTAACAGCACTTGCTGTATTAGTCTGAGTCCCATTACTGCGCCGCCGCCTTGGTCAGAAATTGGAAACTCTCGTCCGCCAACAACGTGCTGCTTTGAGCCGCTTAAGTAGATGCCACATGAACCAGTACCCGCGATCATGATTGCGCCATCATCACCATTATGAGCACCAATACATGCGCCGTAAGCGTCGGTATTGAGTACCAGAGAAGCAAACGGGTGTGGCTGGGCCATAAACTCGTGCCAAGCTGATTTTTGTTCTGCCCCGGCTAATGCTAGCCCGACATGCATTTGGTTAAAGCTTGCGCTGCTTAACCCACCTTGCTGCGCGGCCAGTGAAATGGCCTCAATGATGGAGCTCATCGCCAAATCAACGCCAAGCAAGATGTTGGCACTACCACTTTTACCCTCGCCAATCAGTTGGCTGTGTTGATCGCGAATGCGTGCGCGACAAGATGTGCCTCCACCATCAATACCCACGTAATACAGTGTCATGTCAGCTCTCCTCTCGAGGGTGGAAGTAATTAAATTGGTTAACGACCGCAAGCAGGTACCAAGCGCCATGAGGGATCCATTGTTCTCCCCAGCGCCAGTTTTGCAGCATGTCATCTTTTTGTTTGGCTGGGTTAAAGGCGATGTCTTGTTCGTCTTCAAACCCTGCGGTAATGCCATTACAGACTCCGCCTTTGGCATTGAAAAAACCAAGGTGTGGTAAGTAGTCCGGATTGTTGTGACCATGGCCATCGAGCATGCACATATGATATGGATTAAGACCCAATACCCAGTTCAATGCGTTTTGTGCAAGCTGTAACAGTGCGGGTTTGAGCGTGTCATCTTGGACATGCGCTAAGGCGGTAAATGCCATGGTACTCAATGATCCAAGCCGTGCATTTTCGCCTTGCCACCAGTAGCCCGTTTCATTGTTTTGAGCGACGAAGAAGGCATCCCGTTTAGGCCCATCAACCGATTTTACATATTGGCGAGGATAGCCAAATGGGTTAGCCACACAGTGGCTAATCTCAAGTTCGAACTGCAGACTGTTAATCACGGTTTGATATGCGCTTTCTCGAAGACGAGTGTCTGATTCGATGTCTAGGTAGGTACACAGCGCAATTGTCGGTAAGCCTGCTTCGGCCGCATGATAGTAAGGACGAGAGCCATCTTGGTTAGCAGACCAAAAGTGGCTAAATTGCTCGTCGCTTAATTGGCGAGCTTGTAGTCGAGTTGCCCAATCTCGGCTTTCACTCAAGTACTCTGGCTTTTGAGTTGTTTTGTACAACTCGACGGCAGCGATCAGAGCGCAGTATTCGTCAATGATGTTTTCTTCGCCGTCATTGAGATATTGAAGGTTGAATTCACGCAGATGCCAATAACCTTTCTCAGCCGCAGCTAAGTATTCTTGGCATGAGAAATCGCCGCTTTCATCGAGGCGAGAGGCGGCTGCTAATGCTGCCACTGTGATGCCGCCACCTTGTCGATATCCTGCTTGGAAATCGGCTGATTTGTGTCCATCTTGAGTAGCGTAAGCACACACTTCGCGTTGCTTGATGTCCTTTGACCATTTATCAAATACCGTCATGTAGAAGAAGCCGTCAGGCGATTGCATTCGATACAAGAAATCAGCACCAAATAACGCCTCTTCACGCATGCGGACTTGAGTAAAGGCAGGAATGTCAGAGTTGTCGCTAAGGAGCTCCAATCCCTTTAGCAGGTTCCAAACCACCATCGGTGTTTGCTGAGGGTTTAGATAATTGGCATACGAGAGATGGCTGAGGTACTTACTGACGTCACCTGAGGCATCGTACCAACCACCGTGGACATCTACAGTTTGTTCGCGACCTAGTAGAGGGATGGCGTGATCTTGTTTATCAAAAGCACCACCACAGCGCTGAGACTTAAAGTAGTGGATAACATCAGACAGAGTGGTGTTCAGTAATAGGCCTTGGCCAATGGTAAATATTTCAGAACGCAGATTGTCTACGCGTAAGTAGTAACTGCCTTGTTCCAGAAATGCAGAAAAGTCGATGCGAAAAAAATTCCCTTGGTGCCAGTTTGCAACCTTAGTTCCTTTCTCAATGTCAAAATTTGCCACAGTTTGATGACTGTCAGCGCACACCAATAAAGCAGTGGTAGTTGAAAGGCGCGGCTTTCTTGTCATCAGAACAGCTTGCTTTGGACCAAGGGCTTCATAACCAATATGGTTAGTAAGTAGCAGCATCAAAATCTCCGAAAATGGGATAACTATTATTGGTTTAATCAGCCAAGCTCCAAAGAGCTTGGCTTGTTAGGGTTAGTTTTCGTATAGGTAACAGCGGACAAAGTGGTTGTCAGATAATTGGGTTACCTGAGGCAACTGCTCGCGACATTTGTCGCTGGCATGCTGACAACGACCTGCAAATGGACAGCCGAAAGATTCAGGAGTCCAAAGTGGGATGTCACCTTTGTTGCCTTTGAGTTTTTCATGAATGGATTTGCTTGGATCCGGTACCGCAGACACGAGTAATTGCGTGTAAGGGTGTTGAGGATCGTGAATGATCTCTTCAGTGTCGCCCCATTCCACCATATGTCCGACGTACATCACGGCAAGATCTTCGGCGATATAACGCGCCGTCGCGATATCGTGCGTGATATAGAGCAGAGACATTTCCTTCTCAAACTTCATCTCTTCCATCAGGTTAAGAACACCAGCACGAATAGATACGTCCAGCATTGAAGTCGGCTCATCGGCCAGTACGACTTCTGCTCCTACTGCGATATTACGCGCTAGATTGACGCGTTGACGCTGACCACCGGAAAGTTGGTGAGGGAATTTTTGCGCCGTTTCTTTCGGCGGAATTAAGCCTACTTGCTCCAAAAGATCGTACACACGTTCTTCTTGCTCTTTCTTGTTACGCGGATCCACTTTTTTGTGGATTAGTAACGGGCGCAGAATATGGTGGTAGATGTTGTGAGTTGGGTTCAAAGAGCCAAACGGGTCTTGCCACACCATTTGTACGCCTTCGCGGTAAGACATTAAGTCTGAGCGAGAGTCGATAGTTTGAATGTCACGGCCTTTGTACTCAATGATGCCATCTGTCGGCGGGTACATTTTGGCGATCATTTTTGCTGTGGTCGATTTACCTGAACCTGATTCACCTACCACAGACAGGCCACGACTTTTGTACATTTTGAATGACACGTCATTAATGGCGCGCATCATAGGTTGATTTAAGGCGTTGCTATTCAGAGGGAAGTCTTTCACCAAGTTTTTCCCTTCAACCAGCAATTGGCCAAATTCTTTGCTCATAATTGTCTCCAGTAATCTTTTTATTATTTCTCAGTGTGTTGCTAGAGCTTGGCTTGCGCTATAGGCTCACCGTAAAGGTGACAGTTTGAGAAACGATTTGGCTCAATTTGTTTTAGTTTGGTCGGTACTCGAGTACAGGCTTCATGAACACGATCGCAGCGCGCTTGGAAACGACACCCTTGAGGTATTTCCAATAGGTTCAATGGGTTGCCCGGAATACCGGTTAACTTAGTTTTAGGGCCAGTTAATGGAGGGAAAGAGCTACCCAAACCTTTGGTGTAAGGGTGGTAAGGACTTTCCAAAATTTCTTTCGATGGGGCGACTTCAATCAGTTCACCTGAATACATGATGCCGATGCGATCCGAGAACTCGACCATCAAGGATAGATCGTGAGTAATGAACAAGATTGAGAAGCCGAACTCTTCTTTAAGTGCGTAAATCTTTTGCAGGATTTCGCGCTGCACAACCACATCCAGTGCGGTTGTTGGCTCATCCATAATGATCATTTTCGGATTCAGAGCCAGAGCAATCGCAATAACAAGGCGTTGACGCATCCCACCTGAAAATTGGTGAGGGTAGTCATTGAGACGGCTTGGGTGAATGTCGACGATTTCCAACAGACCTTCAGCGCGTTTACGAGCCTGCTCACGAGTCATGTTGGTGTGACGCATGATTACGTCACAGAACTGGTCTTCCATTGTCAGTACAGGGTTGAGCGCGTTCATCGCGCTCTGGAATACCATTGACATCTCACTCCAGCGGAACGCTTGCATGCGCTCATCGCTGTACTTAAGGATATCTTCACCATTGAAGATAACCTCACCACCTGTGATAAACGCAGGCGGCTTATGCAAGCGCATTAGTGAGAAGGCGACGGTGGATTTACCACACCCAGACTCGCCGGCAAGGCCGAAAACTTCTCCAGGAGCGATGTCAAAGCTGACATTGTTACAAGCACGAACATCGCCGGCATCAGTAATGTAATCAACGCAAAGGTTGCGGATAGAAATAAGTGGTGCAGTCATAATTATTTATCTCCGCTCCATAATGCATTTTGAGGGGGTAGGTCCGGGGTACGCTCTTTTTTGTCTTGTGCAGCAAGTTTCTTCCAGCGTTTCATGCCTTTGTGAGAACGAAGCTGCGGGTTAGCAATTTCATCAACTGCGAAGTTAAGTAGCGCAAGACCCGTTACAAGAATGGTTAGGGCTAAACATGGTGCAAGTACTTCCCACCACGCGCCGATCAGCATTGCTGACGAAGTTTGTACGTTGTACAACATGATGCCCCAACTGATGGTGCTTGGGTCGCCAAGACCTAGGAAGGAGATGATTGACTCCATACCGATGGCGTACATCACTGAACCAATAAAGCTCGCACCGACGATTGGGATAAGGTTCGGTAGAATCTCAACAAAGATGATGCGGAAGGAAGACTCACCCAGGACTTCTGCGGCTTTAACAAATTCTTTCTCACGGAGAGCCAGAGTTTGCGAACGTATTACCCTTGCACCCCATGCCCAAGAGGTACAGCCGATAATGATGGCAATGGTTAATGGGCCTGCTTCACCGATAAAGGCGGCAAGCACAAACAGCAGCGGATACTGAGGAATAACCAGCATGATGTTCATTGCGGCAGTCAGCGTGTCGTCTACGCGGCCACCAAAGTAACCTGCAGAGATACCGATAACTGTGGCTAGGAAACACACTGTGATACCAGCACCGAAACCGACACCCAGGGAGATACGAGCCCCGTGAACCAGTTGCGACCAGATATCACGACCCATACGGCTGGTGCCTAGTACGTGGTCGGCTTTTTTCGACATGATCATCGTACGGCGATCAGTTGCTAGGTTTTGCGCAACCCAACCATCTGGGTTCGCTTTTGCTGACTTAACAACAAAGCCAGGGTATTCATGCGGGTTACCAGTGCGTTTATCCGGTGCGTGTTTTGCAATCAATGGTGCAGCGATTGCCATAAACAGGAACACAGAGACAATAGCGAGACCAACACGAGCGTAAGCATTGCCAAGAATTAGCGTAAATAGTTGTTTCATGATTATTTACCTCCCTTGCGCAGGCGAGGGTCTAGAACGACATATAACATGTCGGCAATTAAGTTAAATGACAGCATGAATAGCGTCATAATGATTAATTGACCTTGAAGCACTTGATAGTCACGTGCGTGAATTGCATTTAGAAGTACGGTACCTAAACCTGGGTAGTTGAAGATGATTTCAACGATCAACTGACCACCAATTGCCATACCTAGCGACATTGATAATGCAGTAACACTTGGTAGAAGTGCGTTACGTGCAGCGTAGTTGAATACTACTCGGTTCTCACTCAGACCCTTACCTTTGGCCATGGTGATGTAGTCTTCAGCGAGCAAGTTGATCATGTTGTTACGCATGTTGACTAGGAAGCCACCGATCTGCACAACCGAGGCACAGAATAGAGGTAATACGGCGTGGTACGCGACGTCTTTAATGAAGGCCCAACTTGTCCAATCAGGAATGGTGCCAGCCTCATAGGCATAACCTGTAGGGAACCATTTCAAGCCGATTGCAAAAATGAAAAGCGCTAGCATAGCAATTACAACTTGAGGAACCGCTTGAATGATAAGCATGCCAGGAGTGACAAAGGCATCGTATTTACTGCCTCGTTTCCAAGCTGCGAAAATACCGAGAATTGAACCTAAAGAGAACGACAGAATTACCGCAGTACCGGCTAAGAATAGTGACCAGCCAAATGCCCCACCCAGTAATTTGTTTACTGATAGAGGGTAAAACTGAATGGAAGTACCCAGTTCCCAGCTAAGCACATTCTTCATGTAGGCTATGTACTGAACAAAAAGACCGCCATCGACAAAGCCTAGAAGCTCTTTCATGGCTGCAATACGTTCAGGGGTCACCTGAACTGAAGCGTTAGCAAACATCATGGTGACTGGATCACCAGGCATTGCTCGAGGAATAATAAAGTTTAATGTCGCCGCCACTAATAACGCGACCAAATAGAACGACAAACGTCTTAAAAAATAACCCATAACTCACACCTTACTCACCCAGATTTTCCCTGTTTCTGGTTTCAGGTCGCTCCTAGCGAAAACGAAATTTAGAGCGAACAATCCCCTGACGACTGGCGCCATGACACAAACTAATCAGAGAGTGGGGGGATTTAGCGGCATACTGACTGTATGCCGCATACTTAGAACAACTACTTACTTAACTGGTTTTAGGTCCAGTACGTGTAGTAGACGCTCTGGGATACCAGCCCAAATGTTTGGACGGCCTTTTGGATTTTCTTCGTTCCACCAACCAGTGAATCGAGTTGTATTGTATTGGTACATGTAAGCACCAGACATTACAGGGATTGTCACTTGGTCTGCGGCGATGATTTGCTGGATGCCGTGAGCAATTTCTAGCTGCTCATTCTTATCAGCCGTTTTGTAGAAGCTGTTAAGTAGGCCATCTAGCTTGTCATTCTTGTAGAAGTGCATCGCGAAACGAGGCATACCTTCGCCAGCTTGTAGTGCAGAGTTGTATGCACTGTTCCAGTAGGTGTGTGGATCCGCACCGTGGAAGTAGTTGGTGTAAGCTACGTCGTACGTTGCTTCAAGCATTGCTTGGTTGTAAACCGAGAAGTCTGGTGTACGAGCTTTCGCTTTAATACCTACTTCTGCAAGTTGCTCAACCGCAAGTTGTACTGTGTTGTTGAAGTCAGTCCAACCGTTTGGCGATTGAATGAGAAGCTCGAAAGACTTGCCTGACGGAGTATCAACAAAGCCATCTTTGTTTACGTCTTTAAAGCCCGCTTTCTTCAATAGCTCTTTTGCACCTTCAACGTTGTACGTGTTGAAGCCTTTGTATTTGTCGTGAGTCTTCTCATCAGACCAAGTTTCAAATGCGTAACCTAGACCTGATGCGAAATCGTTCACTGTACCGCCACCGTAGAATGCGATGTCGATGATAGTTTGGCGATCAAGAGCCATAGAGAACGCACGACGGAAATCAACGTTAGTCAGCGCTTCGTTCTTCACAGCATCTGGGTGCTTGAAGTTAACCACAAATGCTTGTGTACCTGCTGGCGGGTACCAGTACTGGTGGTTAGGACTTGCCGCTGCGTATGTACGGTCGATGTCTGGAATGAATGATGAAGTCCAGTCCATTTCACCGTTGACAACTTTACCTAGGAACTGATCGTTGTTTGCGATTTGTGGTACACGTAGACAGTCGATGTCTAGATTATCGGCATCCCAGTAGTTAGGGTTCGCACACTGAACGTATAGTTGAGGAGTGAAAGTGTCGATTTCTGTGAACGGGCCAGAACCTACAGGGTTTTCGTTAGTAAACGTAGACGGATCTTTAACGTCTTTCCAAATGTGCTCAGGTACGACAGGTACTTTTGCAATTTCGTAAGGAACGTTTGAGTTCGCTTCTGTTAGGCGGAATTTAACTTGGTAGTCGTTGACTTTTTCTACACCAGTTACCCAAGAGTTGATACCACTCTGGTCTAGTTCTGGCTTCTCTTTAACAAGGTTGAAAGAGTAAACAACGTCGTTTGCATCAAACGTTTCACCATCTGACCATTTCACGCCCTTACGAATATCGAAAGTTACGCTCATTAGGTCGTCAGACATTTTGAAGTTTTCAGCCAAACGGAATACTGGCGTATTGCCGTGCATCTCGTTAAATACAACTAATGGCTCGTATAGGAAATCCCAAGTCGTGTGCAAGTGAGTTGCACCTAGGAATGGGTTAAAGTTACGAACGAAAGTTGTAAATTCTTTAGGGTGGATAGTTAGTTCACTGCGCTCAGCGGCTGTCGCTACAGAAGCGAATCCAGTGGTTGCTGTAGCAATAATTGCTGTTGCTAGTGCTGTTTTTTTAATGTTGGCAAGCATAGCTGTTCCTTACTATTTGCTTTCATTTCACTTATGGAATGGAATGTCATCAATTGATAAACACTCTCTAAGGCCTACCTCTCAATGTTTGTCTTCATCCGGAGGAGATAAGGACTTTGAAGAGTGGCCTGTAGGCCTTAGGCACAGTAAGAAAACACCGGAACGTCAATTTGCGCAATCGGAATTCTCGTTAAAAACGTAAAAAACACCCAATCCCTCGTCAATAACGTTAATAAATCAAACTGACAGGCGATTGTTAAGGATTTTTGTTAAGTGATCTCACTCGCACACTCTCAGCCGAACTCCGCCTTTTGTTAGTGCTCACTTACCTCTTGTCTCTTTTATAATTTGGCTGTTTTGATGGTGGGTATTATCTGAGATCTTAATCACTTGCACAATGTAGTGTTAATTTATTGAGTTAAATAAAATCTGCCGTATTGTTGTGACTCGCTTCTCAATATTGATTGTTTTTACGTCAAATTGCGCTTTTAGTGAGCTTTTTTAAGTTGGAGAACAGAATATTTGCCCTCAAACAGACCTCAATTTAGGCTTGTTTTACGTGGCGTAAAAAGCACTTTGCAACGTGAGAATAGGGCTGGATTGGTACAACTAAAAAAGCCTGCGTAAGCAGGCTTGGAAGATTTATTATTTAGGGTAAAGAGAGATCAACTGGTCAGTAAATGCTGCAGTTTATTACGTAATCCTTCAATGTGAGTTCGCTGTGGACTTTGTTCGTTACAGTGCTCAAGAATGTAATCTAGAGAGCTTAACACCGTTCTCCAGCGAGGTGTTTTAGGTAGAGTCTCGATACGTAAGTATTTGTCCAAAGTACGAGTCTGCAGCGTGCTACGGTCCAAATAGACGCGCCACAAGCCACTTTGCTCTGCAAAAGCAAATTTGCTTTCACCCGTTACAGTTTCCCAATAGTCGATCGCATTGGTCATTGCATCCACCAAAATTTCACGCATGACTTCTTGCTTAGGTTTACTGTCTGAAGAGACCTTGTCCGCTAAGCGAGTAAACTCGCCACCCAATTCTTTTAGCTCTTGCAGCTTGGCTTTATTGCCATCAAATGCGTAGCTAGAGAGTGCTTCGATTGCGGTCTCTAAGTTATTTATACGGCCTGCGTTAATGCTGCCACCAACATTAAATATGTAGATCGAGCGTAAGCCTGAGCCTTCAGGCAGTTTGAGAATGTCAGTCGATACATGTTGACGAACATCTTCGACATAAACGTCAATGGTGCCACAGTAGTGATCTTGGCTAACATTCAAAAACTTAGGAGCGATTAACTCTTCGGCTGAAGAGCGTTTTAACTGCTCTGTGGAACGTTTGAATAGTTTAGACGCGGCTTCATTAGCAAAGCGGATCTTATGGTCTTCTCGTACACAGATGATGGCTTCAGGGGCTGTTTCCAATTGCTCCAACAGTCTTCCTTGAGTTTCCAGTAAACTGGCTTCTACCAAGGCTCGCTGTTTGAGCTCAAGTTGTAATTGCTGGTTTTCGACTCGTCTGAGCTCAGCTTTACTCGCGGTTAAATGGGCTAATATCCGAGCGGCAAGTTCTTGTTTATTGAATGGCTTTGATAAGTAATCATTAGCCCCAGCATTAAAGCCTCGAACTCTATCATCTGCTTGGTTAAGCGCGGTTAGCATAATCACGGGTAATTGAGAGTGATCGTATTCAAGGCGCAGTGTTTCACAGACTTGGTAGCCACTCATTCCTGGCATCATGATATCGAGCAAGACCAGTTCAGGTCGCTCTATGGCGACTTTTTCAAGCGCTTCATGTCCATCTTTCGCGGTTGATACTCGATAGCCCTCTAAGCGTAAGAAACTATCAAGGACACGCAGGTTAACCGGCTCATCGTCGACGACCAAGAGCAACGGACCATCGGCATTGACAGGTAAGTTGGTGACATCAGCTAATTCGATATCGCCCGTTTCAGGCGCTTGGAAGTGCGAGCTTTCGTACTGACTGGCAGCGTCGATTTGCTCTGCAGTGGCGATGGGTAACGTAAAACTGAAAGTCGTGCCAACCATTGGCTGACTGCTGACGTACAGAGAGCCTTTCATCAATTCGATTAACTGACGACTTATAGAGAGGCCTAGCCCTGCACCTTGACGGTAACGGCTGGCATCGTTGCCGGCTTGGATTAACGGCTCAAAAATATGATCCAGCTGATCGGCAGGGATGCCTTGCCCCGTGTCAACAACTTGCACACGGATATTGTCATCAACCACAGTCGCAGAGATAACAATCTTACCTTCGCTAGTGTATTTAATCGCATTGCCAATCAGGTTATATAGAACTTGCTCTAGGCGTTGAGGATCGGCGCAGACCCACACGGGTTCATCGGGCACCTGATTGATAATGCGCAGCGGTTTGTTGCCGATGAGGTGAGAGGAAAGTTCCAGAACCAGTCGAGTTGAACCTGACAGGTCGACGGCACTGGTTTCAATGTCTAAATTGCCATAGCGCATCTTATGGTAATCGAGCAGGTCATCAACCAAGGTGGCGAGTCGTTGTCCGCTACTGATGATAATGTCCAGTTGATACTTATGATCGGCGGTGATAGGACCATTCGCTCCGGAGATCAGGGCTTCTGCAATACCAACCATACCATGCAGCGGAGTACGCAATTCATGGGAGGTGGTTGCCAGAAACTCATCTTTCAGCTTGTTGGCAAGTTGTAACTCATCATTTTGTTTTTGGATAAGTTGCAGGTTACTTTCTAACTCTTCATTTTGCTGTTTGATCAGCTGAATCTTTTCTCGAATGGAGCGCTGCATTCTTTCAAAACTGACAGCAAGGCGACCGATTTCATCTTTACGTTCAGTATTGATCATGTCAGCGTCCATATCTCCGGCGGAGACCTTTTCTGCTGCCCAAGTTAATTTGAGTAGCGGAGAAGTGATGAAGTTAGATAAGTAGTGCGAAGCCATTACAACGAGCACGATTGCAATCAGCATCGCTACCACGAATAACTTCTCTAGATGGTTTACGCGAGCAAACGCGACGCTTTCTGGTACTTCAACCACTAATGCCCAGTCAATGCCTTTTACTGAAATTGGTCCGTAAGCCGCAATGGTCGCTTCACCAGCGGTGTTGCTGTAGGTACCGACATTGGTTAAGCCATCTAACGCAAGATTGACGACTTCTTGGCTTAAATCGATATCTTTTTGCTCAAACGCTAAGGTGCGCGATTTATGATCGCGGCCAACCAGTAACGTTTTCATCGACGCGATGTTACTTGCTTCTGCGATCAACTTGGTGATGCCATTGTTGGGCAAGCGGAACATGGCATAGCTATGAAGGTAGCCTTGTTGAATGATTGGTGCACCAAGCCAAGCGACCGATTTACCTTGTTCGTCGGTAAAATCTGAGATGATCACTGGCGTAAAATCTTCATTGGTTTTGCGTTTCTCGGTGACTAAGTCGCGCAGTTGCTTGAAGGTTTTACCTAGGTTGGCGTCTTTAAACTTACCATCGAGTAAGTTGGTGCCATAGTTGTCATATTTGAAGATGGAGTAGGTCACGTTGCCGTCACGGTCGACCAGCAGAATGTCATCAAAATCCGAGCGTTTGAGCAATTCTAGGTAGGCCCAGTGGTAGCGCTTATGCAGCAAACGATAGCGCTCGGTACCGTTGTATATGTTGGACTGAGGTAGTATCGAGGTTTTGATTTGGTCTCCGGAGCCCTGGATATAGCGTCGCTGGGCGTATGAACGGGCACTTTCCATATCTAAGCCCAAGCTTTGAAACGCATTCACAAGGCCATAAAATCGACCGCCACTGGCATAGGCTAACTCTGAGCGAACAAACCCCATCACTTCGGACTCTTTGGCATGCAGGTAGTCGATGACTTGTTGCTGCTTGTTATCACGCACGGAGACCAAGTGAGACGTACTCTGCTCTTGTAAGTCGGTCGTGTGTGATTGCAAGAAAAAGATGGCGGTAATCGTCAAAGGCGTGATGCTTAGCGCAAGGAAGGCAAACATCAAGGTGCTTTGCAGGCGTTTAAATCTTTGTTTACGGTACAACTTAAACATGATGAAAATAGACTTTCCGTGATAATGCGGCACTGGAGCTCACGTCATCTAGAAGTTAGGTGGCGTGCTCTCAGAGCAAATTAAAAAACGTTATTTCCTAAAATGACAAAATTAACGAGTTTTTTTACTTTGACAAGTAAGTCGCAAATAAAGCGTGGAGAGCAGCGCAAATTTAGTAGAGGGTAGTAATAAAAAGCCCAGTTAAGCGGTACTTACTGGGCTGAAGGATTATTTTTTCGCGTGGTAGATAGCAAATTTACTGGTCTTATTTAGCGTCTCGCAATTACCGTAAGCTTGCTCAATGATGGGTGGGTATTTTAAGAAGCTATTAGCAACAATGACGAGTTCACCATCCTTATTTTGTTGCTGTGGTGCTTTCGCTAGCAAGGTCTCTGTCGCGCTGTAGCTAGTGTCTAATCCTGCGTGGAAAGGCGGATTACTGATAATAAAACGATAGTCTGAACCAGTATCAGAATAGACATCAGAAGCGAACACTCGACCTGTCAACTGGTTTGCTTCTAAGGTCGCTTGACTGGAGGCGACCGCGAGAGCGCTTATATCACACATCTCTAATTCGATTTCTGGGTTCAGCGTAGCCATCACAGAGCCAATGACGCCCGCTCCACAACCAAAGTCGAGCACTTTACCGGTTAAAGTCGGGAGGGTATCCAGTAGCAACTGGCTGCCAACATCAAATTGTCCGTGGCTAAAAACCCCAGGTAAGCTTTTGATGGTCAAGGCATGTTGTTTGTAGTTGACTTGATAACTCTTAAACCACTCCTCGAGATGGAAGTCAGGCGCTTGCTCAAGGCACTTACCCCAATAGAAGGAGCAACGTCTTGCCGAGTCAAACTTGGTAATAGGGCCGTATGGCTTAAACATCTTCTCTATGCTTTTTATGCCTGAGCGGTTTTCGCCAACGACGACAATCTCGGTATCCACACCGAGTTTAGCCATTAACATAGCAAGCAAAAACTCGGCCTCGGCTTTGGCTTTTGGCCAGTAGAGCAACACCATGTCAGCTTGGGTTGGTTGGTTAAAATCGGCGCCAAAAACACTACTAATCTGCGAATATGGGGCCAATTGACGGTGATAACCGTAGTTCGTGGTGAATACGGTCACTGACTCACAGTGCTGGGCCAGTTCTACAGGGAACAAATCTTCTGATTCCCCTGCAACTAGAACATGTTTACCTGCAAAGTAGGCAAGTTGTCGCTCAGCAATTTGGCTAGGCGCAATATAAGCAGACATAGATAGACTCTATTGAATAAAAAAGAGGGGGAGTTTTCGTCATAATCCCCCCTTTGATTCCAAATTATTGCCAATCAGTTTTGATCTTGGCGGCTTAAGAAGTCTTGGAACTCTTCTTCATAAATATTGAACAGCACCATTGTAATGGCGAAGATCAGCGGGCCATAGATAAGACCGATGAGACCAAATAGGTGCAGCCCCCCTAATAAAGAGAAGAAAATCATCAATGTATTCATTCCCGCACTGCCTTGCATGAGGAATGGGCGAAGCAGATTATCAATAGAGCCGACGACAGCGATGCTCCATATCGCGAGGAATATCGCCCAAGTTGTATCTCCAGTGAGGAATAAGTAAATGGTGGCTGGAATCCAGATCAGCGCAGTGCCCACGACTGGAATAAATGAAGCGAAGCCCATCATTGTGCCCCAGAACAATCCTGGGAACCCCGCAAGCCACATACCGAGACCACCCGCGAAGCCTTGAGCGAGTGCCGTGAGGAATGAACCCATCACAGCCGATTTTGATACTTGCTCTACTTCATCAAGCAGTTTGTCTTCTTGGCTACGAGATAGGGGTAAAATGTGGCGAATGGCACCAATGATTTTGTCATGGTCACGGAGTAGGAAAAACAACACGAACAACATCAAGAAGAAGTCCATCAAGAAGTTGGTTGCATCACCCAAAATCTTCGCGCTGATACCCACGAGATTGCTGCCAAATGTGGTTGCGAATTGAGCCACTTTTTGCGCTATTTCTTGTGGTTGAATTGTATCGAAAGGCAAGTAAGTATTAACGAGTGCCAACCCTTTCACGACCCAAGGGTGTTCGAAGATTGTTTGAATGCCCCCGTGCGTCACCCATTGATAAACGTTTTGCGAAAAGGCCGACCCTTGCTGAACAATGGCGGCAAAGACAAACAGCAAAGGCACGACGATGATGAAAGTGAGCACAATGCACGAAAACAGCGAGGCTAAGTTGGGGTGTTTAGGTAGCTTTCGCTCAATCCATTCATGAATAGGGAACATCAATAGTGAGATGATGAAAGCCATGACAATGGAATTGATATAAGGCTCTACCAATAGGAAACAGGCAAAGCCAGCAGCCAACAGTGCGGTGATAAGCACCCAGTGGCTGGAAGTGATTTTTACTTTTTCTGACACGGTTTTGTCCAATCGATTGACGTTATATCAGTATAATGGCTGTAAAACAGGGAGTTATCAATGAAGATTCTTGTTAGTGTCGGAGGTGTGTCAAATCTATGGGATGTTGTAATAGCGACAAAGGTTGTCAAAAAGCACACAATAAAAGGCGGCCCATTCCTTGGTTCGCCATAGTGATGGCGATATTGGTCATGCTGGTGGTATTTAACTGGCAATAAAAAAGGCTGCGTCATGCAGCCTTTTTCCGTTTCGGAGAGGATTAAGCTTCTTTGGCTAGAATCGCAAAACAGCGATCCGCAGCTTCTAATGTTGCTTCGATTTCTTTGCTGCCGTGTGCTAAAGAGGTAAAGCTTGCCTCAAAAGCTGAAGGCGCTAGATACACTCCATGATCTAACATAAGGTGGAAGAAGCGCTTGAAGCGTTCAATGTCACACTTAGTCACGTCTTCGTAGCTTGTGATGCTCTCTTGCTCAGTGAAGAAGAAGCCAAACATGCCACCCACTTGGTTAACTACCATAGGAATGCCGTGGCTGTGTGCAAGCTCTTTGAAGCCATCAGCCAGTTGTTTTGTTTTAGAAGCTAGACGCTTTTCATTGCCTTCTTCTTTAAGAAGATTTAAACAAGCAAAGCCTGCTGCCATTGCCACAGGGTTACCTGAAAGCGTGCCTGCTTGGTAAACTGGACCTGTAGGGGCAATGTGTTGCATCACCTCTTTACGACCACCGAACGCACCAACTGGCATACCGCCGCCGATCACTTTACCAAGCGTCGTCAAATCTGGCTTGATGTTGTAATAGCCTTGCGCGCCGCCTAATGCAACACGGAAACCAGTCATGACTTCATCGAAGATCAATAGTGCGCCTTCTTCGTCACAGATTTGACGTAAGCCTTCATGGAAGCCTTCAACAGGAGGGATACAGTTCATGTTGCCTGCAACAGGTTCCACGATGATACAAGCGATCTCGCCTTTGTTGGCTGCAAATAGCTCGCGGACAGACTCAAGGTCATTAAACGTTGCAGTTAGAGTGTGTTTTGCAAAGTCTGCGGGAACACCTGGCGAACTAGGTTGGCCAAGAGTGAGTGCGCCAGAGCCTGCTTTTACTAGTAGGCTGTCTGCGTGGCCGTGATAACAACCTTCGAACTTCATGATCTTATCGCGACCAGTGTAGCCACGAGCCAGACGAATCGCACTCATAGTTGCTTCTGTGCCTGAGCTCACCATACGCACTTGCTCCATTGAAGGAACCAGTTCAGCGACAAGCTCTGCCATCGCAATTTCCATTTCCGTTGGTGCACCAAAGCTTAAGCCACGCTGGGCAGCTTCAATCACAGCTTCACGGATTACGGCATGGTTGTGACCAAGAATCATTGGACCCCATGAGCCTACATAGTCGATGTACGCTTTGCCATCAGCATCAAAGATCAGCGGGCCGTCTGCACGCTCAACGAAAATTGGAGCGCCGCCAACGCCGTTAAAAGCACGTACCGGAGAGTTAACACCACCTGGAATAGTGTGTTGTGCTTTTTCAAATAACTCTGCTGATTTGGTCATGGGATATCCTCTTTTGATTGCTCGGACCAATTTTGGCTGGCATTGTACCCGCCGATTCACTATCAATAAAATGCTTTGCGCCACATTCTGCGTACTTTCACATCAAATAGCGTTTAATTCGGCTAAAAAATGCATTCCAAAGTGGCGAATACTTGAACGCTTCACTCAGGTATTAGATAATCAGGAAATTAATAAAGATGATGTTCCAGAAAGTGACACAAGCTGCGCTCTGGAAGTACACCACTGAGAGAGGTCATCGTGAGCGAAGTAAATATCCCACTAACATTTTCAGATGCAGCCGCTAGCCGAGTAGGGGCGTTGATAGCAGAAGAAGAAAACCCGAACCTGAAACTACGCGTATACATTACCGGCGGTGGCTGTAGTGGTTTCCAGTACGGTTTCACTTTTGATGAGAGCGTAAACGAAGGTGACACCACTATCGTCAACAGCGGTGTGACACTGGTTGTAGACCCTATGAGTCTTCAGTACCTAGTGGGTGGCCAAGTCGATTACACCGAGGGTTTGGAAGGATCGCGCTTCTTCGTTAACAACCCAAATGCGACGACAACCTGCGGTTGTGGTGCATCATTCAGCGTTTAAAACGTTTATTCCAGATACTAAGGCTGCTTCGGCAGCCTTTATTTTTTCTGCCAATTCTATCTAGAAACTGAGACCTTAATTAAATTACTGTCCAAGTGTATTTTATTTTTTGTTGGTTACTTTATATGCTGACTGACACGTCTATTGGACGAATAATATACAAAGGATTGTTATGGCTAGTTTTTCAGTTACCCGCTTTATCGCGGCCCGTCCTTACATAGTCTCATTATTCATCGTTGCTCTACTCTCTGTTTGGCTTGGATTAGGCGCTTTGCAAGCCGAAGAAGCGCCTGCTAAACAGCAGAGTGATTCTGTTCCTCTTGCTAAAGTCGCCGTGACCTCTTTCACTGCGCAGAAAACATTTAAAGCGATTGACCTTTATGGCCGCACAGCTCCTGATAAGCAAGCGAAAATGGGCGCTGAAATTGCTGGCAAAATCGTTGAGCTGAAAGTTTTGAAAGGGCAAAGCGTGGCTAAAGGCCAAGTGATTGCATTAATTGATAAAGGCGATCTCGATATCCAGCTTGAGCGCGCGAATGCAATGCTCAAGGTTCGTGAGAAAGAGTTTAAAGCCGCCCAATCGTTGAAAAGTCGCGGCTTACAGGGAGAGGTGGCGTTTACTAATGCACAAGCGGCGTTGGTGGAAGCGAAAGCCATGGTGAGCAATGCCAAGATAGCCTTGAGGAATACGTCTGTGACGGCTCCATTTGCGGGTATCGTTGACCATTTATACATCGAGAAAGGCGACTTCGTCGGTGTCGGTGATCCTGTTGCTTCTTTGATTGATCTCAATCGAGTGGTCATTGAAGCGGATGTCAGTGAGCGTCATATACAAGATCTAACCCTTGGCCAACCTGCACAGGTTGAGTTTATATCTGGGGATTCTGTTACAGGTGAGGTTCGCTATATCTCGAGAATCTCGTCACCATCAACCAATACGTTTGCCATTGAGATCGTTGTTGATAACCCAAACCAGCGCATTCCGGCTGGCATCAGTGCTCGGGTTGAGCTCAATCTAAAAGAAAAACTCGCGATTAAGCTTACGCCTGCAATGTTAGCCCTTGATGAGGCGGGGAACTTAGGTGTGAAAACCTTGGTTTCGGGCGATAAAGTTCAGTTTGTCCCGATTCAGTTAGTCAAGGCGGAGCAGGATGGAGTTTGGCTGACCGGGTTAGGGGAGCAAGTCGACATCATTACAACGGGGCAAGGCTTTGCTCGTGATGGTGACTCAGTCATTGCGGTTAAACAGTCTAACTAGGTCGGAGGCAATATGTTTGCATTAATAGATGCGGCGTTATCTCGCACTCGGACCATGCTGGTTTTACTCGTCTTTGTGCTAATCGCAGGTGTGCTCACTTATATAACCATTCCTAAAGAGTCGAGCCCAGACATTACTATCCCGATCATCTATGTGTCCGTCGGTCACCAAGGGATCTCACCAGAAGACGCCGAGCGTTTGTTAGTGCGCCCAATAGAGCAAGAGTTGCGCTCTATCGAAGGGGTGAAAGAGATGACTTCCACGGCTTCTGAGGGGCATGCCTCGGTGATGTTGGAATTTAGTGTTGGGGTCGACCTTAACAAAGCCATGGCTGATGTCAGAGAAGCGGTGGATCTGGCAAAACCTAAATTACCAGAAGACAGTGATGAGCCTACCGTTAACGAGGTTACTTTTGCTTCTGAAGAGCCAGCGTTGACCGTGGTTCTCTACGGTACTGTCCCCGAACGAACCATAGTACAGATTGCTCGTCAGTTGAGAGATAAGCTAGAGAGTTACCGCCAAATCTTGGAAGTCGATATCGCGGGTGATCGAGAGGATATCGTTGAGATCATTGTTGATCCGCTACTCATGGAGAGTTACGGCTTAGATCAGGCCGATATTTATAATCTGATTGCTTTAAACAATCGCGTGGTTGCCGCAGGGTTTGTCGATACTGGCTATGGCCGTTTCTCGGTCAAAGTCCCTTCCGTGTTTGATTCACTAAAAGATGTTCTTGAACTGCCCGTCAAAGTGGATGGTAAGCAAGTGATCACTTTTGGTGATGTGGCGACAGTCCGGCGCGCCTTTCGTGACCCGGAAAGTTTTGCCCGTCTAGATGGTAAATCTGCCGTTGTTTTGGATGTGAAAAAGCGCGCTGGCGAAAACATCATTGAGACGGTGGAATTAATCAAAGCGGTCATGGTGGGAGCGCAGCAGCGAGTCGATTGGCCGAGTAACTTGCTGGTTAAATATACGTGGGATCAATCTGATGATGTCAAAATGATGCTCAATGATCTGCAAAATAATATTTTGTCGGCAATCATTTTAGTGGTCATTGTGATCATTGCGATTCTCGGTGTGCGCACCGCTTTGCTTGTTGGGATCTCCATTCCTGGCTCTTTCTTAACGGGTTTATTGGTGCTTTCTGTCTTTGGGTTAACCGTCAATATCGTTGTTCTCTTTTCGCTGATTATGGCGGTAGGCATGTTAGTTGATGGTGCGATTGTAGTGACGGAATTTGCCGATCGACGAATGCAAGAAGGTACGCCGAGACGCGACGCTTATCGCGATGCCGCCAAACGTATGGCTTGGCCGATAACCGCTTCTACTGCGACGACGTTAGCAGCGTTTGCGCCATTGCTGTTTTGGCCTGATATCACTGGCGAGTTTATGAAGTACTTGCCGTTAACGCTGATTGCGACATTAGCGGCTTCTCTCGCGATGGCGTTGTTGTTTGTGCCAGTTCTTGGCAGCTTAATCGGTAAGCCACAGAACGTAACCCATAGGCAGCGGAAGAAAATGGTTGCGCTGCACGAAGGTGACTACACTCGCGCGACGGGGTTAACCAAGCTTTATTTCCATACCTTGGACATTGCGATTCGCCACCCATTTAAGATTTTACTCAGTGCAATCTTGCTCGCTGTAGGCGTTGGTTTTACCTACGCCAAAGCAGGGCTTGGGGCGGAGTTTTTCCCTGAAGTTGACCCGCCATTTTTTACCGTGAAGGTTCGCTCTTACGGTGATCTCTCGATTAAAGAGAAAGATGTCATCATGCGTGATATTGAGTCCTTGATGCTAAATCACGATGAGTTCGAGAGTGTTTATACCAAGACCGGGGGCGATGATGAGATCGGCCAGATTCAAATAACTCCGGTCGATTGGCAATACCGTCGTCCAGTGAAAGCGATTATTGAAGAGTTAAAGCAAGCGACCGATCAATACGCTGGGGTGGAAATCGAATACAAATTCCCGGATGCGGGGCCTCCTGTCGAGCACGACTTAGTGATTGAAATGTCGACGCGTATTCCCGGTGAGTTGGATGCGGCGGCTAAACTGGTGCGCCACTGGGCGGACTCTTACCAAGCGTTTACCAATGTTAGCGATAACTCAAGCAAAGGAGGGATCGACTGGCAAATCGATATTCGTCGTGATGATGCCGCTCGATTTGCGGCCGATGCAACTTTGGTGGGTAACACGGTCCAGTTTGTCACCAATGGCTTAAAACTGGGGGATTATCTACCCGATGATGCGACAGAAGAGGTTGATATCTTGGTGCGCTACCCTGAACACAATCGTGATATCGGCCGTTTTGATCAATTGAAAGTGAAAACCGCCGCAGGGATGGTACCCATTACCAACTTTGCCAGTATTGTCCCCGAACATAAGCAAGACACAATTCATCGGATTGACGGACACCGTGTTATCAATGTTTACGCTGACATCAAAGAAGGCTTTAATCTGGCGTTAGAGCTGCCGAAGGTTGAGCAAGAACTGGCAAAATTGGACTTGCCTGCTGGCGTTGAGTTCAAGATTCGTGGTCAAAATGAAGAGCAGGAAAACTCGTCGGCATTTTTGCAAAACGCCTTCCTTGTTGCGTTAGTGGTGATGGCTCTGATTTTGATTACCCAATTTAATAGCTTCTATCAAGCCTTCTTAATCTTGAGTGCCGTGTTGTTTTCTACCGTCGGAGTGTTTGTTGGCCTACTGATCTTCCAAAAACCGTTTGGCATCATCATGTCTGGAATAGGTGTGATCGCATTGGCGGGGATAGTGGTTAACAACAACATCGTGTTGATTGATACCTATAATCAGCTTCGTAAGCGCGGTTTAGACAAGCGTGATGCAATATTGCGTACAGGTGTGCAACGTTTACGCCCGGTTATGTTGACCACGGTGACCACCATCTTAGGCTTATTGCCTATGGTGTTGGAGATGAACATCGACCTGATTAATCAAAAGGTGGAGTTTGGCGCTCCAAGTACTCAGTGGTGGTCGCAATTAGCGACGGCTGTGGCAGGAGGCTTGGCTTTCGCTACGGTACTGACTCTCGTGTTGACGCCGTGTCTGTTGATGCTAGGTCGAGAGCATAAAGTGGAAGAGAGCGCCAACCAAGTCATCAAAAGCCAATAACCAAAATTAAAAAGCCCCACATTGTTATGTGGGGCTTTTTAGTTAGTCAGTTGCGAGTAACTGACTGTAGCGTTCAAGTTTGTCGAGTTTCACTTTCGCATTGGCGATAAAGGTGGTCTTGGCTTTTCCTGTCAGCGACTTAGACTGAGGAAGCTTGACGGTTCGAGCATTTTTATGCACGCCGTTAACCAAAAATTCATAGTGTAAGTGAGGGCCAGTAACTCGTCCGGTTCCTCCCAATGTTCCTATGGTTTGCCCTTGTTTAACGCGCTGACCTGTTTTCACCATTCGTTTGGTTAGGTGGAGGTACTTGGTGATGTAAATGTTGCTATGTTTGATGAACACATAGTTACCATTAAATTGGTTATAACTCGATTTAATCACGGTACCGTCACCGGCTGCCCATATTGGTGTGCCGACGGGTGCGGCATAGTCAGTACCTCGGTGTGGACGAACTCTTCCGGTTACTGGATGTAGGCGGCGAGGGTTGAAGTTTGACGAAACGCGACGGAAATCCAGTGGCGCACGTAGGAAGGCTTTCTTCATCGCTCGGCCATTTTCGTCATAGTACTTGCCGCTTTTCTCGTCCAAAATCGCGGTAAAAGTATCGCCCTGATTGTTGAATATTGCGGCAATAATCTTGCCTCGGCCTACGACCTCGCCCTCAACCACTTTTTCTTGATAGAGAATCTCGAACGAATCGTGTTTACGAATATCCAGAGCAAAGTCGATATCCCAGCCAAATATGCCAGCAAGTTCCATTATTTGATTCGCCGTTAGCCCTGCGCCAACACCCGCATTCCAGAAGTTAGATGTGATAACGTTACCTGCATAATTGTATTGATAGTGGACTTCTTTCTTTTCGATACTGGCGGTAAAGCCTTGTTCTGTTCGGGTGACTAAGTAGGTTTCATTGGCACTGATTTTACTTTTAATTTGAATCAGTGTGTTTTTCTCATCAAAGCCAAAGTAAAACGAGTCTCCAGGTCGAATCTTAGTGATGCGCCTTGCTATGTCTTTATCTGAAGAGGCGATTTGATGAAGCAGTCGAGAGCTTAGCCCTGCGCGTTGAAACAACAATGCCATGCTGTCACCTGAGCCAATAGTGTGCTTCTCCCAACGTAGAAGACCCAGATGATTATCTCTTTGCTCTAGTTCGAGAGCTGAAGGGTCAATGGCCAGTGGGTATGCTTTACCTAGCTGGTAATGACGCTCATCCGGACGAAGCTCTTGGGGAGTAGGAAGAAAAAATGCAAAAACGATAAGGGCACTAAAGAGTGCAATCAAAACTCGGTGCATCCATGGGAGTCGAGCGAAAATAGACAGCATTTTATTGTTCGTTCTAAAAATTTAAGTAAAAAAGCCCAGCTGTTTAGTCTAACTGGTTTCAAAAAGCATCGCTATTCAAGTAAGATGGCAAATTATCAAATTTTTGCCAAATCTGTGGGAGTGAACAAGAATGGCGAGCATTGAAGCTGCACTAGCCGAGATTAAACGCGGTGTTGATGAACTAATTCCAGAAGAAGAACTGATTGCCAAGTTAAAAGAGGGGCGACCTCTACGTATTAAATTGGGTGCGGATCCTACGGCTCCTGACATCCACCTTGGTCATACTGTCATTCTTAACAAACTGCGTGCATTCCAAGAGCTAGGTCATGATGTGACGTTTCTAATTGGTGATTTCACTGGCATGGTCGGTGACCCAACGGGTAAAAACACAACTCGTCCACCGTTGACTCGTGAAGATGTGCTGCGCAATGCTGAAACGTATAAAGAGCAAGTGTTTAAAATTCTTGACCCAGCAAAAACGAAGATTCAGTTTAACTCTGAATGGTTATCTGAACTTGGTGCTGAAGGCATGATTCGTCTAGCGGCGAACCAAACGGTGGCACGCATGCTTGAACGTGATGATTTTAAAAAGCGCTACAGCAACGGTCAGCCAATCGCTATTCATGAGTTTATGTATCCACTCCTACAAGGTTATGACTCAGTAGCAATGGAAACAGACGTCGAGCTAGGTGGTACAGACCAGAAGTTCAACTTGCTTATGGGACGTGAGCTGCAAAAAGCACACGGTCAGAAGCCACAGGTTGTACTGACTATGCCTCTTCTTGTTGGCCTAGATGGCGAGAAGAAAATGTCTAAGTCGGCACACAACTACATTGGTATCAGTGAAGCGCCGAGTGAGATGTTTGGTAAAATCATGTCGATCTCTGATGATTTGATGTGGAACTACTACGAGCTACTGTCTTTCCGTCCACTTAACGAGATTGCTGACCTGAAAGCTGGCGTTGAAGCAGGTAAAAACCCGCGTGATGTAAAAGTGGCATTGGCGAAAGAGATCATCGCTCGTTTCCACTCTGAAGCTGACGCAGACGCTGCTGAGCAAGAGTTTGTCAATCGTTTTGCTAAGAACCAAATTCCGGATGAAATGCCTGAGTTTGACTTTGATGCGGGCCTACCAGTAAGCAACCTGCTTAAAGAAGCGGGTCTGTGCGCTTCAACGTCTGAAGCAATGCGTATGGTTAAGCAAGGCGCGGCTAAGATTGATGGCGAGAAAGTTGCAGATTCTAAGTTTGCACCTGAAGCCGGTACGTACGTTTTCCAAGTTGGTAAGCGTAAATTTGCTCGTATTACGATTAAGTAATCTTACCCGCAACACGATTTGATAAGCGTCCAGATTGGGCGCTTTTTTTATCCCTCACGATTAGCCTCAATATCGAAGTAAAGTTTGTTCAAAAGCCTGTTTTTTGATGCCAGTTTTGTTATCATCCTCGCGCTGCCAGAATGGCAGTTTATTTGGAGACTTTTATGAACAATATCGACCATCCTCCTAGTATCAAAGGAGAAAAATAACCCACTTCGGTATTGTCCTTTTGTCTCTACCGTAGGGTAGAGCAGTTTCTTTTCCACTTCTCGTATTTTTCTCCTCGCCACTAGAATATTAATACTGACTTGCTCAGAGGTTACTTACGTTTAACCGATCCTGTCATGCCAATGGTGTTGGGTTGAGCTGCGTCGTATTTGATGGTCGTTACCTATTGCCAATCGGGAGATTCGCCATGACGGTAATGAGCAATACATATATAGAAAACTCGCCTCTCTTTTCTGAAGAGGAGATAGGTGCCGCTCGTAATGCATTTTTGCAGTATGAGCAACCCCAACAGGTTCATTTGTTAACCATAATGCCGATTGAAGAAGCGGTCGCGATTTTACACCACTGCTCAGTTGGCTACGTTCAACAACTGATATCGCTGTTGGAAAATGAAGGGCATGATAAGTTGGCTCGTCACTATGCGCATCAGCTTGGTTTGATTCACTCTGAAGTTGAAACCGCAAAAAGCTACCTAAATACCTCAGTACTGGAACATGTGAGACAACGCATTGGCTGGATCATTGCGCTTGCACTGCTTGGCATTGTCTCTGGTTTAATCATTGCTCAATATGAAGACACGTTAAGCCAGTTGGTGTTGCTGGCGATATACATGCCGGTCATCGCTGCTGCTGGGGGAAATACCGGGACGCAAGCCGCGACTCTAGTTATCCGTGCTTTGGCTACGGGGGAGCTAAAGAAGCGTCAGTGGATGAAGGTATTTTGGAAAGAAAGCCGAGTTGCGATTTGTTTAGCTTTTGCTATCGCCTTGGTCATTGTTGGTCGTATTTTGTTGTTCAGCGACAGCGCGTCGACGGGTGGTTTTGAGCTCAACAGCATTGCGTTAGCTATTGCTGTGGCTTTGTTCATTCAAGTGACCATGTCGACAACCTTGGGAGGCTTACTGCCTATCCTGGCTAGGGCGTTCAAGCTCGACCCAGCGGTGCTGGTAAGCCCTGTTCTCGCATCGATTGTCGACATTTCGGGGATGTGGATTTACTTCACCGTCGTCAACTATTTCTTAGGGATAGCCTGACTAAACTTGACGACGTCTTTGTAGAACAAAGTTTCAAACTGGGTAATGGGAGCGACAGTCGGTTTGGCGTCGCTCTTTTTTTTACCCAGATGGTAGTCGGTGACAAATTGCACAAACACAGTACTCGGTTTGCCTGTTTTATCAGTACCAAAACCTGCCATATTGTAGCTACCGTAAAGGGAGCCACTTTTCCCTATTAGTGCATGCTTAATCGGAGCCTTTCTCATGCTACGACGATACTTTAAGGTGCCGCTCTCACCAGATTTAGGCATTAATGCTAACAAGTTTAACTGTTTATCGTGTTGCCATACGTAGCGAAGAATATCGGCCATATCGCGACTACTGAAGCGATTATTACGCGACAAGCCGGAACCATCGGCGAGGGGAGTATTAGATAAGTCGACACCAGTATGGGCAAATATGATCTGTTTGATCGCTTCAGTACCGTTGTTGAAGCTGCCCGGTTGAACAAAAAACTTACTGCCTATCGCTTTGGTTAAGTTATCGGCGATTAAGTTGTCTGATTTCTTGAGCATCTCATCAAGTAACACACTTAGCTTTGCAGAAGAGTGAGTGACTAAAACCTTGCCCTTATTAGGTGGCTGACCGACACGAATATGGCCACTGAGCTTTATGTCGAGCTGATGGAGTACGTTGTGCAGCATACGCTGGGTATAGAGCTCAGAGTTTTGTACTGCAAACTTTAACGGTAGTGGTTTGCTTCGCTGTACCAAGCAGCCTTGGAGTTGGTAGTGATTGTCCGGTGACGAAATCAGCTCGAGACTGCATTGTGAGCTCTCTTGCTCTTCCTTTGTCACGCTGCGTACCTTGGTTGAAGCATAAATTGGAAAATGTTCAGGGACGTATACGCGCGTCTTATTGTTCGCTTCCGTGTAGATGGAAGCTTGGACACAGTTTTCATCTAAGGTGATTGCACTGGAGGGAGCGCTATAACAGACGCCGAGAATATCCCAAGGCCACCCCACAGCACGGTCGTAGCCACTAAATGCACTGTTATCTAACCAAATGTCGCCCTGTATAGCTGTCAGACCGTTTTTCTTGGCTTGGGTAAACATCTGCTTTAGATCGGCGGTGGTTAAGGTGGGGTCTCCAGAGAAACGCAGCGTGACGTCTCGTCTGCTTTTTTCCAGCTGAGTGACAAAATGAAATTGCTCGCCCAGTTCAAGCTTAGCAGCCAAAGCTGTGACCACTTTGAGCGTGCTTGCTGGTGGAAAGTACTGATCTTCATTATGCGTAGAGAGTAACGTTTGCTGAGCCGCTAAGCTTTCGATAAGCAAGCTACTGCGATTACCCATAGGGAGTTTATCCAATGGCGCGTATGCAAACGTGGAGAATGATAACAGCGAGAGTAAAGATGCGATGGATACGCGAGTCAGTTTCATGCTTCAGTTTCGGTTAGGGAAAGCGTGACCCAGTATAACCAGTAAAAAAAACGCCCGCTATAAAGCGGGCGTCTTAGATTTATGACATTCAATCACAAATTAGAAGTCGTAACGTAGGCCTAGTGCTACTTCGTCTTCAGCGTCTACTTTAGAGATGCCTTTGTCAGTGTCAGCATCTAGTAGGTTGAAGTTGTAAGAAACGTAACCACGGAAGTTAGGCTTGAAGTAGTATGTTGCATCTAGAGCAACGTTGTCAGCAGAACGATCGCCGTCAGTTTCAGCGTTGTTGTATGTAGTGCTGAATACAGTTTGACCTAGCGTGTAAGCTGCTGCGAATTCGTAACCTGTGTAATCTACAGTGTTGTTTGAGTTAGTCTCTTGCTTTTCACCATCAGTGAATAGACCTGCAACGTACAGATTTTCGATAGTGTAGTTAGCACCAAGCATGTACTCGTTCGCTTTATCTTGATCAGCGTAACCAGCACCTAGGTTTAGGCCTGTGTCAGCAAGCGCGTAGATAGCAGACAGAGAGTAACCTGATTTACCATTGTCTACGAATTTTGCATCAACAGTGTTTTCGTTTTCGATACTGCGGTCAGCAAAACGGTAGCTTGCTTTTAGGCTTAGGTCGTTGAATTGACCTTTGTAAGTTAGCATGTTGTCAACACGGTCAGCCACAGCTAGCTTGTCTGCTGCAGAGTTACCGTGGTAAGCCATGATATCAGTGAAGTCTGTTAGTACGCCTAGAGCGCCGTCGTTTTTACCGTAAGTAACTTCACCAAATTTACCGCCTAGACCTGCGTAGATGTAACGGTGATCGATATCATCTTCTTTTTCGCTATCAGCTGTAGTGAACTCACCTTCGTAGAAGCCAACGCCGTAAAGGCCGTCAGTGATTTCAGTTTTACCTAGGAAGTTTAGACGTACGCGAGAGTTATCTTCAGCCTTGCCATCTTGTAGAGAAAGACGAGCTTCAGCACGGCCGCCCATTTCTAGAGTTGTGCCGTCTTGGTTGTAGATTTCTGCCGCGTTTGCGCCAGTAGCCACTGCTGCAGCTGAAACTGCAAGAGCAATCAGAGTTTTGTTCATCTTATAAGTCCTAATTTACTGTCCATAAATAGTTATGTGAGCGATAACACAGTTCTCACCGGCTATCCTCTATTTATTGCTCGAATGAATCAACACTCATATTTAAGATTTGTGTCAAAAATATGTCAGCGCTACTCAAGCCTATGAGCAATCGGTGAGCAATGTTTTAACGTCAAAGTTCCGGTCAGGGTTAGTAAAATGATATAAAATTGGATTTTGAACGGTGTTTTATTTTACCTAAATAATTATCAAGTAATTGTTTTTGAAGTATTTTTATTGATTGTCTGACTTGATGTGAAACTGAGATTATTTAGTTTTTTTTAGTGCAATATAGGCATTTTCATACAACAAGATTGGTCAAGGCTGAATTATAATTACTCCTTATCGGTGTCAATATTTCCTATGTTGGATTTATGGTGATTTAGTGGCGAACTTTGTTTACACTAAGATAAATTGATTAGTTAACTCGCTACCTAATCCTCCGGGTTGGGTGGTTTTGTTTTGTCCAAAGGTAGCTTTGGAATGAGGTAAACAATGGAAAAAGTCCCAATGACACTGCGTGGCGAACAAAAGCTACGCGAAGAACTAGACCGACTATTAAAACTTCGCCCACAAATTTCTGAAGCGATTGCTGAAGCGCGTGAGCTGGGGGATTTGAAAGAGAACGCTGAGTACCACGCTGCGCGTGAAGAGCAGGGGATCTGTGAAGCGCAAATCCGTGATATCGAGTACAAGCTGTCTGTTGCTCAAGTTATTGATGTAACTAAGATGGATAACTCGGGCAAAGTCATCTTTGGTTCAACAGTAACGCTTATTGACTGTGATACTGAAGAAGAAAAAACCTACCAAATTGTCGGCGACGATGAAGCGGACATCAAAGCGGGTCGAATTTCCGTGAGCTCGCCAATTGCTCGTGGCTTGATTGGTAAGATGGAAGGCGACGAAGTCGTTATTTCGACACCAGGTGGTGAGCGTGATTTCGAGATCGACAGCGTAGAGTACATCTAATCATAC
>NZ_AEVT01000007.1 GCF_000189275.1 Vibrio sinaloensis DSM 21326
ATTCAAAGCCAAGTCGAAAGACTTGGCTTTTTTTGTTTTAGCCTCAACAACACTTTCACCATTCTCCACCCAGTAAATCTAGAGTAAAAAACCTAACCCAGATTAAACTTTAGGCTTGGTTTTATAAAATGGACTTTTTTTACTGCTAAAATTTAATCCCACTCATAGTTTCAGCCCTCGCCACTACTCGCTTTAGGTGTTCTACAATAATATGACAACCACATTACAGAGATAAAATCTCTGCATAAAAATATCAGAATGACCTATTTGTGAGCACAAAATATGAAACTAAAGACACAAGCTTATTTATTATCAGGAATTATCTTGATCGCCTTGTTGGCTTTAACGGCAACGGGATTATGGACACTGCGTGTTGCCAGTAATTTAGATAACAAAGCTCGAGTAACCGAACTGTTTAACAGCGCATACAGTATTCTGACAGAAGTAGAAAAAATGTCAGTAGAAGGTGTACTGACTGAATCGGAAGCGAAAACTTTGGCAACCCGCCTACTACGTAACAACATCTACAAAGATAACGAGTATGTGTACGTCGCCGATGAAAAGATGACTTTTATTGCCACTCCGCTCGATCCTCAACTTCATGGAACCAGCTTTCACGACTTTAAAGATGGCGATGGCAACAGTGTTGGTCAGTTAATCCAAGATGTACTTGGACGTAAAACAGGTCAAATGGTGGAATACACATGGACGCAGAAGCAAGCAGACGGCTCTATTGAGGAAAAGCTTTCCATTGCGGAGAAAACGCCTCACTGGGGTTGGGTTGTTGGCACTGGAATTGGCTTTAACGAAGTCAATGCTCGATTCTGGTCTACCGCGCAGTGGCAACTGGTTTTATGTTTAGCTATCGCTGGTGCCATTCTCGCGGCTCTAATCGCCTCTATCCGCCGTATGCTGACATTATTAGGTGGAGAGCCGCAAGATGTTCGCAAAGCAGTACAGGATGTCGCACAAGGCCACATACAGACCTCTTTCTCAGAGCAAGCACCTCAAGGCAGTATTTATCATGCGGTACAACAAATGAGCCAATCCCTTGCTCAACTGGTTGAAAACTTAGACGGCTCAATGCATGCGCTGCGAGGCGAGTTAGCTCATTTCGAGGAGCGAGCAGCAAGTATTGCCCAGTTAACCGATTCTCAGCAGCAATCGACCGAAATGATCGCAACGGCAATGACGGAGATGGCGTCTTCTGCCAATAACGTTGCCGATTCAGCCAGTGACACAGCCCGCAACACCGATGAGGCAGATAAACAATCGCAGCACACTCAGCAATTGATTCACAATACCGTCGACAACATTCAAGGTTTAGCAAGTCAATTGGGCGCCGCAAGTAAAGCCGTTGCCGATCTAGACAACGACGTAAACAACATTGTGAAGGTGCTTGATGTCATCGGCGATATTGCAGAACAAACCAACTTACTCGCGCTTAATGCTGCTATAGAAGCCGCGCGTGCTGGTGAACAAGGGCGTGGCTTTGCGGTCGTGGCTGATGAAGTACGAAACCTTGCAGGCCGTACGCAAGACAGTACCAAAGAGATCCAGCAGATGATCAATAACCTTCAAGAGGGCTCACGCAATGCCATACATACAATGGAAGTGTGTGCTGAAACCAGTGAAAGCACAGTAACAGAGTCTCAAAATGCGTCTCAAGCGTTACAGCAAATTGTCGTCGCTCTCGAGTCTATTACTCAGATGAGCCACCAAATTGCTACGGCAGCAGCAGAACAGACCCAGGTTAGTGATGACATCTCTCAGCGTATCAACACGATTGAAGAGAGTGGAACCCAACTGAGTAGCGTAGTGACAGAAAGTCATAACAGTACGCAAAGCTTGGCAAAATTAGCCAATGAACTGGAAAACTGGTTAAGTAAGTTTACGGTTAAGCATTAATTATCCAGCTTAAGCAATAAAAGCACGCCTTAACGCGTGCTTTTTTAGCACCTAAACTGAACTAACCCGCTCCCTTTCAAGTACAAGCTTTGTTGGTCTCTATACATTTCTTGTTCAAAATGGATAAAAACAGCCCATTAAGTATAGAAAAACAACAAACGATATTTTTTTTGCATTTTAATGTTGACCTGAAACAGGAAAAGCCGTTTAATACACCTCGTCGCCCGGATAGCTCAGTCGGTAGAGCAGAGGATTGAAAATCCTCGTGTCGGTGGTTCGATTCCGCCTCCGGGCACCACAATTTATTTGTTGGTGTCTAAATCAGACAACAGCAATGAAAAGAAATAAATGCGCCGACTTAGCTCAGTAGGTAGAGCAACTGACTTGTAATCAGTAGGTCACCAGTTCGATTCCGGTAGTCGGCACCATTTCTTTTCTAACTAGATAATTCCTA